>NZ_JBFBCE010000041.1:56706-79328 GCF_040689595.1 Streptosporangium sp. NPDC051023
GTGCGGGCGGGGATGCGGACTGCCGCTCCCCGCCCGCACCACAGGCAAGGCTTCGGCGCACCCGCGCCAATCCGCGTCTGACGAATGTCTCGAAGGGTGCGGCGCCCCTCAAGCCAGCCAACCACCTCCCTACTGCCGCATCATGCAACGTTCGCCCTGTTTACGACCTTGCGCAGGCGCTCGTCGGCGGCGTGCTTGTTTCGCCAGGTGATGTAGCGGCGGATCATGCCGCCCTGGGCCTTGTGCCCGGGGTGGCCGGGGTGGCCGGGGCCGTCGAGGGCGAAGGAACGCAGGGCGGTGAACTGGGCCTCGATCCGGTTGAGCCAAGAGGAGTCGGTCGGAGTGTAGGCGATCTCGACATTGCTGGCCATGCCCCCCAGCGACCCGGCGGCATCGCTTGGTGGTCAGGTCCGGGGAGAAGTTGTCGCAGACGATGGCGATACGAAGCTCGACCGGATACAGGCTGCGCAGGTAATCGAAGCCCACGCGGCTAACCGGGAGTCTGAGGCTGTGGCTGGAGAACTGGCTGTGCCTGGTCGGACGGATCACGGGGCGGTTCGTCGACCGGGACTGGCTCGCGGACACCAGAACGCTCTACCGCGTCCCCCTCGGCGTCCGGCACTCCTGACCACACTCGCCCGGCGGACCGGGGTTCACCGCGGTGACACGGTGTCCGCTCCGCGACCGCGCGTTCGACCCGCCGGGCCTCGTGTTCCAACTCCTGCGGGGTCGCCGCCTCGATGTGCGGCGCGGCCGACAGGTGCCCCGCCCTGGGCACGGCCCAGAACATCCGGGTGTACTCGCCGTACCAGACCGTCCACCACGGCAACCGCCTGGCCAGTTCCCACTCCGCCGCCACGTTGCCCGCCGTCCACTCGTCCACAGCGCGTGCCACCTCCGAATCGCCGAACCCGTCGGCGCCAGTAGAAGGCTCGCACGACCGATCCCGGAGGATGGCACCCGGCAGTTGCCTGGGATACGCCCGCTGTCCTCGGCTGAGTCTCCCGTTCCGGCCCGCGAGGAACGACGGGCACGGGTCGTGTCCGCTTCCGGACAATGGAGTTCACCCGCCGAGCCAGCCAAACCGCCGTCGGCCGCTCCACACTCGATCACCTTGAGGCCGCGATAACCGACATCGCCACGAACGTCAACCGGAGTGCACCGGCCGACGTGTTCACCGTGGCCCGCGCCTACCGGCAACGCGTAGACCAGCTCATCCGCAGCCCGCACACCCTCAAAGAAGGTCGCGAGCTGTTCGTCTACGCCGGTTGGCTCTCGCAGGAACTCGCCTGGCTGGCTCACGAGCTGGGCAACCCCGCCGCCGCCCGTGCCTACGCCATCGACGCCTTCGAACACGCCGACCAGGCCGGGCACGACGAGCTGTACGCACACGCGGCCAACGTCCTGGCCTCCATAGCGATTCAGGAAAAGCAGCCGGACCACGCGCTGTCGGCCGCCCGGAAAGGTCTGACCAGAGTGCCGAGCCGTCACATCCTGGCCGTACGGCTCAACACCCAGGCGGCCAGGGCCAACGCACAACTCAAACAGCGCGCGGAGTGCGAGTCACTGCTTCAGGCGGCCAAGGAGGCCTACGAGCGACTGCCCGGCCACCTGCCTGGACGCTTCGGGACCGATGGCGGTGCTTCGGCCACCACCCAGACGATCCCCAGCTATTCCGCCTTGGCGTGGCTCTCCCTCGGCGACTTCGACCGGTCTCGGAAGCAGTCGGAGATCGCCATCGCCGCATACGAGGCGAAGCCTGCCGACAGCCGGATCCCGAGCAGCGAAGCCCTCACCCGGATCTACCTGGGCATCGCCCTGGCCCAGCTCGGCTCCCCGGAGGAGGCCATTGCGATGGGTACGCAGGGCCTGAAGTCGCCACGCATGACGGCCCCCATCCGCTCCCGTGCGGCGCACCTCGACGACATTCTCATGCGGCGCTACCCCGGCATGAGCGAAGTGGAGGACTTCCATCAGCGTCGCCTGGCCCTTGCGACCTGACCGAGCACAAGAAGAACACACGAACTCGGCGGGGCCACGTGGCCCCGCCGAGACTCGTTACGCCCGTGCCCGCCGTAGCCGCTCACCGAAGGTCGCGTGCTCCGGCGTCGAGGACGGGGGGCCGCTGCTCGCCCCCTGTGGAAGGACCTCGTCCGGCCTCAGTACGTTCTGTCCGGCCTCAGTACGTTCCAGGGAAGGACGTCGCCGCCGGGGCGGCGGGCCGTCTGCCACGACACGGAGGCCACCCGCCATGCCGTCGCCGACCGGTGGAGCCTCGTGTTCGCCGCCGTGTCCCGTGCGGACGCCCGTGTTCCGGCCCTGCCGCACGCCTTCAGCGACACCTTCGCCCACCTGCTCACCACCGCCGTCTCCCCCGGACCCGCGGGGCCCGCCCCCGATGAAAGCGGGAACGCGGGGCGCCCGTGCTTCCCGATCGGACCGCGCGTGCCCGGGAAAACGTGCGCGGCGTGCCGTACGATCCGTGCGAGGAATCCTGCAAAACACTCACCAGGAAGCTTTTGGAGCACGATATCCAACCTGTTTGGGGTAGTGACCCAAAAGTCCGAACCGCCCTTGTGGCAGCAGGATGGAATCCCGGGCGACGGTTCGATGTGTCCGCATGGGTGGCCATGCTCAGATCGGCGGAGTTCTTCATAGGCGACCGCGCACTGCAGGTATGGAGGGAGTTCGGTCGTCTGCGGGTCACGAGCCCAGCGGATCGTTCCCCGCCGTCGTCGCTGCTGATCGACCCCGTTGACGCCTGCATAGACGCGCTCGATGAATCACACCGCCTGCGCGATCATTATGGAATCGACTTCTCCCCATTGGGAATGTGGTCCATCCAGTTCCGGACCTACATGGGGTCGGACAGCCGTGTGATCGCCGTTGGGCCGAAGGTGGTCTGGAAGCTCGGCGGAAGCTTCTCAGAAGCATTGGACTACGTTGTCAACGGCAACGGGAACCGCGCGACCGAAGCGGATTGGCTACAGCCGTAATCGTCCATCTCGGCTGCGGCCGAGCTCGCCGCGCCTCGAGAGGGGATCGGCGATCCCTTGGGGGGCCGGGCGGTCCAGGTCGGCGTGGTAGAGCGCCCGGGTGTGTTCTGATCCCTACGGCTCATCACAAGCCTCTGTCAATCGAAGGTCGCCGTCGCCTGGTCAAGCGCTCCCCTGCGTCGACCTCACGGTCGTTACGCAACACGAGGTTGCGGATAGCCGGTGCGACCACTAAAGTCATACGCAACCGATGGTTGCTTGTTGGAGGTCCGTAGTGGAGTTCGGAAAGTTGGAGCGTGAGATCCACATCGACGCGACACCGGAGATCGTGTTCGATGTGGTGAGTCGTCCCGAGCACATCAAGATGTGGTGGGCCGACGACGCGTCGTTTGAGCCTGCGCCAGGCGCGGTCGGCGAACTGATGTGGGGCGCCCACGCCGGGGCTGAAACGATCATGGTGGTCGACGTGGATTCGCCCCGCAAATTCGCGATCCGCTGGCTCGCCCCCGATGGTCAGTTGCCCGATGTGGGCAACTCTCTCCTGGTCACCTTCGAGCTCGAGCCCTCCGGTGACGGCACGATTCTGCGCCTGACTGAGAGCGACTGGCGGGAGAAGGGCTGGGAAGCCGCTGTGCTCGAGGAGGCCTTCCACGACCACGAGCGCGGCTGGGACGTGTTCCTGCCCAGGCTGCAGAGCTACGCCCCTTTCCTGGTGGCGCGATGACCGTCGCCGTCGACGACGAACTCTGGTCGGCGATCGGCGACCCGATCAGGCGCCGCCTGCTCGACCTGCTGCTCGCGGAAGGAGTCGGTACGCCGACCAGCCTGAGCGATCGTCTCCCGATCTCGCGCCAAGCGGTCACCAAGCACCTGGTCGTCCTCGATCGCGCAGGCCTCGTGCACGCGACGCCGATGGGCCGCGAACGGCGCTACGAAGTTGACGAGGCGCAGCTCACCCGCGCCGTCCGGCAACTGAACGAAGTCGGCAAGACCTGGGATGCGCGACTGAACCACATCAAGCGCATCGCAGAACAGATCCAGCGTCAGAAACGCGACTGACCAACAGGCCGCCAGAAGAGATCTCTGGCGACCTCCTCGACCGATGTCGGCACCCTGCCCACGTCGCACGTAGTGAAACGGAGTCTGATCGGCATGGTGCCCAGCGCACAGAGAGGACCGATCATGGGGCAGCCACATGTCCACGTCGAGATCACCGGGCCCGTCTGGCGATCCTCGGTAGCACCGGCGCGAGGGATTCCTCGAGATGGAGCAGGATCATGCAGCTGAGTACTCAGCTGGTAGCGCTAAGCCGGGGCAAGACAAACCTCGTTTTGGCCACGCTGTTCTTAGGCATGTTCGTGCTCGGCAGCGGCGAACTGCTCGTGGTCGGCTTGCTGAACCTGATCGCCGCCGACCTTCAGGTCTCCGTCCCTGTGGCCGGCGTTCTGGTGACCGCTTATGCATTGGGCCTAGCCATCGGTGGCCCGATCCTGACCGCACTGACGATCAAGCTGAACAAGCGGATGATCCTGATCGGCACTGTCATCCTGGTCATCCTCTGCACCCTGGTCCCGGTGCTGACCACCAGCTTCGGCCTGTTCGTCGTGGCGCGTACCGTCATGGGAGCGCTGCATGGTCTGTTCGTCGCCGTCGGGTTCGTGCTGGCGATGTCGATCGTCCCGCCGGAGCGCATGGGCCGGGCGATCTCTGTGGTCGTCTCCGGTCTCTTCGTGTCGACCGCTTTGGGCGTACCGCTGGGCACGCTGGTCGGCCAGGTACTGGGCTGGCGCGGCTCGTTCACCGCGGTCGCCGTGCTCAGCGTGATTGCACTTATCGCCACGCTGATACTGATCCCGTCCATGCCTAGCACCGGTGGCGGCGCGGGCAACCAGGCCAAGTATGCGTTCGCACCGCGGGTGCTCGCCGCACTGGTCGTGAACGTCGTGGCGTTCGCGGCAGTGTACTCGGCACTCACGTACATCGTGCCGTTCCTGGAGAACGTCACAGGCATCTCCGGCGCGCTGATCAGCTTGTTCCTCCTGGCCTACGGTGTGGCCACCGCGGTGGGCTCGTTCGCCGGCGGCCGGTTCGCCGACCAGAATGCCGCGCGCACCCTGATCGTCGGCGCCATCGGTGTAGCGGCCTCCCTGCTGGTGCTCTTCCTCGCCGGCACGATTGCCGTGCTCGTGGCGCTGGCGCTCCTGGCTTTCGGCTTGTTCGCCATGGGCATGGTGCCCTCGATGCAGTACCGCGTGGTGAGCCTGGCCGGCCCGGGTGGACAGCTGGCGTCCTCGCTGCCGGTCTCCGCAGCCAACGTAGGCATCGCGTTGGGCTCGTATGCCGGTGGCGTGGCGATCGGCACCTTCACCGCCTCGTCTGCGGTGATCACCGGCCTGATCATTGCGGTGATCTCCATCCCGGTCGCCTGGGCCACCGGCTTCCTGAAGCCTCCGGTAATCGCGGACGCGACAGAACTCGCAGCGGCGACGGTGTGACCATCGAACCTGCGTAATCATTCGGAAGAATCAATCACCTTTGGAGGACACACATGAGTGGATTGCTGCTTGGCGACAAGAACGCTGTGATCTATGGGGGCGGGGGCGCCATCGGCGGCGCAATCGCACGAGTATTCGCCCGGGAAGGCGCGAGGGTCTTCATCGCCGGACGGACGCAGGCGAAGCTCGACGCCGTGGCGCGTGATATCGCCGCCACGGGCGGAACAGTCGAGACCGCGCAAGTCGACGTTCTCGATCAGCAGGCGGTCGAGAAGCACGCCGATGCGATCGCGGCGACGGCCGGCGGCATCGACATCGCTCTCAACGCCGTGAGTGTCATGCACGACCAGGGGACTTTGCTGGCGGACCTCTCGCTGGAGGAGTTCATGCGGCCGATTGACGGCTTTCTGCGGACGCTGTTCATCACGAGCAAGGCTGTGGCACGGCACATGGGTCGCGAGCGTCCTGGCGTCATCCTGACTTTGTCCGAGCCGGGTTCCAAACTAGCTGTAGGCGGCATCTTGGGGCACAGTGTGAGCGCGGCCGGCAAGGAGGCCTTCTCGCGGGTTCTGGCCGCGGAGCTGGCGCCCAGCAACATCCGGGTGATCGGCATCCGTCCACACGCTGTCGTCGATGCGCCGGCAGCGGGTTCCTACACCGGGGACCTCTTCAAGCAAACCGCGGCAGCGGCCGGGCAGTCGGTCCAGGAATTGCTCGAAGGCGGGGGGATGGCGCAGGGGACGCTTCTGAAGAGGCTTCCCACGCTCTCTGAAGTCGCAGAGACGGCCGCGTTCCTGGCTTCAGATCGAGCTGGCGCCATAACCGGAACAATCGCCAATCTGTCCGCCGGCGCACTTGTCGACTGAGGCCGCTATGTCCGATCAGGCCGACAAGGCCAAGCTGCTTCGTTCCCTGCACATCCCGGGCGCTCCGCTGGTGCTGCCGAACGCCTGGGACGTGGGCAGCGCCCGCGCCGTCGTCGACGCAGGCTTCCCGGTGGTCGCGACCGCGAGCAACGCGATCGCCGCCGCTCTGGGCTACGACGACGGTGAGGGCGCCCCGAGCGAGAAGATGATGTTCGTCGCCCAACGCATCGCAGCCTCTGTCGACGTGCCGGTCACCGTCGACGCCGAGGCCGGCTACGGGATGGCGCCGGAGGAACTGGTCGAACTGCTGAGCGGGATCGGAGTCGTCGGTTGCAACATCGAGGACAGTGATCACGCCAACGGCGGCCTGATCGACGTCGATGTCCGTGCCACCTACATCGCGCAGATGCGCGCGGCCGCCGACCGTATCGGGGTGCCGCTGGTCATCAATGCCCGGATCGACTCCTTCTTCCCCACCTCGCCTCTGGCCGAGAATCAGAAGCGTGCCGATGCGATCAGCAGGGCTGAGGCGTACTGGTCGGCCGGCGCTGATTGTGTGTTCCCTCCCGGAGCCGGGCCGGACGACCTCCGGGCCATCGTCGCCGAGGTCCGCGCGCCGGTGAACGCCGGTCTTCCGCTGAAACGCGGGTCGCTGGACGAGCTTCGTGCAATCGGTGTGGCCCGGGTCTCCGTGGGGCCCCAGCTGTACCGGAGCGCACTCGACCACCTGCACACCGATCTCCAGCCTCTCTTCGAGGCACGGAAGTGACGGACCAGCTCGACTTCTCCCACAAGCCGACGCTCCACGGGGACTTCGTCGACCTCCGCCCGGTACGCGCCAGCGACGCACTCATTCTCAACGTAGGGTTGGACAACCCCGAAGTGGCGGCCCTGACCGGCAGTGTCAACAGCAGGACCGCCCCCGCCTACGAAGCCGACGAGCTCGAGTGAATCTTCTTTTGCGGGTCGCGGCCCTACTTCTGGGCGCAGAGGGCGGTGTCCAGGGCGGCGTTGACCTGATCGGCGGCGGCTTGTCTGGTGGGCATCGCGGTCACGGCGATCGTGGCCGCCCGGCCGTCCTCGGTGACGCCGTTACGGATTTCGTAGCCCGGAATGTCGCCGCCGTGACCCCACCCGTAGCCGCCGCAGCTCAGCTCGAACTTCATCAGGCCGAGCCCGTAGGTCCACTCGGCCGGGGATTCAGACGTCTTGACCGTCTGCTTCATCTGCTCAAGCTGCTCCGGCTTGAGCAGCTTGCCGCCCAGCAGCGCGCCCAGGAAGCGGTTGACGTCCCGCGGCGTGCTGATGAGCTGCCCGGCCGACCATGCCACGGAGGGGTCCAGCTCCGTGACGTCCACCGGCTCTCCGCCCGGCTCACCGGTTCTGGAGTGGTACCCCTTGGGGTGGGTTCCGCGGATCCTCTGCTCGCCGACACCGGGCCAGTAGGTGTCGCGCAATCCCAGCGGCGTGATGATCCGGTTGGTGATCTCCTCGCCGATCGGCCGGCCCGTGATCTTCTGCGCGAGCAGGCCGAGCAGGACGTAGCCGGTGTTGCTGTAGTTCCAGCCCTTGCCGGGGGCGAACGTCGGCTCGTGCGCAAGGCCCATGTCGAGCAGTTCCCTGGGCTCGGTGTATCTGTGCAGGATCTCGAGGAACGGCGGGAGGTAGTCCGTGTAGCTCGCCAGGCCGGAGGTGTGCTGGAGCAGCTGACGGACGGTGATCGCGCGGCCGTCGTTGCCGTTGTCGCGGACCAGATTGGGAAGGTACTTCTCGACCGGCGTGTCCAGGTCGAGTTTGCCCTCGCCGGCCAGCTGCAGCACGACCACGGCGGTGAAGGTCTTGGTGGTGCTGCCGATGCGCACCCGCCCGTTGACGGGAACCCTCGCCCGCGTGGCCAGGTCTCCCACACCTGCGGTGTAGTCACGGGTACGTCCGTCGCGTCCCCGTACCGCGGCCAGGGCGCCGGGGAAGTCACCGCCGCGAACCAGGTCGTTCAGACTCGTCTGTAAGGTGTCGGCGGGATCGGCCCGCCGGACGACCGCGGCCCCGGCCGGGGCGGTGGTCAGGCCGAGGGTGCCCAGTGTGACGGCGGCCGCGGTGGCCAGGACCAGCAGGCTCCGGCGCCTGGCGGAGCCGGACGTGGCGGAGCCGGGCTTGGCCGGCCGGGAGCAGACGGTGGTGGGGCGTGACGGCGACATCGGGGGTTCCTTCCTGGATCACTTGGTCGTGATGCCAGCAAGCATGTCGGCGAGAGCACCTCATGATCGATCCCGTCCACCGGAATCCGGGGGTACGGCCAGCACTACCACCGTGCCGGGTTCACTCCCGGCAATCATGACCGCCTTGACGAAACCCCACGCCACGACGCGGCCGGCTCGTGATCACGATCGGGACGACAGCAGACCGGCGTCACACGCTCCCGGGAATTTCTCGGCGTCCGGGACGGCCTGCGGGGTGGTGAAGATCCGCAGGCGCTGGTCGGAGGCGGGGGTGAGCAGCGTCTCCACGTCGAACTCGAGTGTCCCGGTCGTGGGGTGCCGCATCCGGATCCGGTAGTTGCGGTACACGGCGACCTCGTGCAGCGCCCACAGCTCGGCGAACTCGTCACTGCGCGCCCGCAGCCGCCGTACCAGATCCGTCGAGGCGGCGTCGCCGCCGCGCCTGGCGACGGCCGCGCGCAGGTCGGCGACCTGGTGGTGACTGCAGTGTCTCCACTCCTCCGCCGTGTACGGCTCCCGCAGCCGAGGATTGATGAACCAGGCCCACACGACGTTGGGGCCCTCACCGTCCACCTTGCACACGGGGTCGAACAGAACCTTCGCCTTTTCGTTCTGCGCCAGCAGGTAGCCCAGGTCGCTGACGACCTGGACCGGGGTGTCCCGCAACTGCTCCAGCAGGTGACGCACACCGGGCGGGATCGCCTCACCCGCGGGACGGGCGGCGGGTGGGTGGTGCCCGGCGAGCAGGTACAGGTGGTCACGCTCGTCGTCGCTGAGCCGCAGCGCCCGCGCGAGCGCGGCGAGCATCTGGACCGACGGCTGCGGGCTGCGGGCCTGCTCGATGCGCATGTAGTAGTCGGAGGACATGCCTGACAGCTGGGCGACCTCCTCGCGCCGCAGGCCGGGCGTACGGCGACGCGGCCCCTCGGGCAGTCCCACATCCGAGGGACGCAGTCGTCCACGGGACCGGCGTAGGAAGTCGGCGAGGTCGTCTCGGTTCATGTCGTTCATCACCACGCGGAACACCGTGCTCCACGCCAGGATTCCCACTTTCCATACCAGGATTGGCGGTCCTAGGGAAAACACTCCGCTTCTCAGCGATCGTGCGATATGGCACCGTCGTCCGCACGGCGGGCCGCGGGAGACGCGGCATGCCGACCACGCATCCGGTCCAGGGCCCATCACCGGCCCCGAGCGAATCCAAGAGGATCAACCGTGTCTGATTCGACTGCTTCCACCGGCGTTCCGGCCGACGCCACGTCAATCGTGTTCTCCTCCTACGGCGAGCCCGAAGAGCTGCGGCTCGTCGAGCTCCCCGTCCCCACCCCCGGCCCGGGGCAGGTGCTGCTGCAGGTTCGCGCCGCCGGGGTCAATCCGGTCGACTGGAAGATCCGCGCGGGCCTGTTGCAGGAGTTCCTGCCGGTGAACCTGCCACACGTCCCCGGCCTCGAGGCGGCCGGTGTGGTCGCGGCCGTCGGCCAGGATGTCAGCGCATGGTCCGTCGGCGACGAGGTCTTCGGCGCGGCCGTGGGCGCATACGCCGAGTACGCCCTCTCGGACGCCGACCGGCTGGCGGCCAAGCCCGCCGACCTGACCTGGGAGGCGGCGGCGGGGCTGCACTCGTCCGCCGAGACGGCCCACCGCACGCTGAACCTCCTCAAGGTCAGCGCCGGGGAGACCCTGCTGGTCCACGGGGCGGCGGGCAGCGTCGGCGGCCTCGTCGTCCAGTTCGCGATCGCGCTGGGCGCCCGGGTGGTCGGTACGGCGAGCGAGGCCAACCACGCCTACCTGCGCGAACTGGGCGCGGTTCCCGTCAGCTACGGCGAGGGCGTGTTCGACCGGATCCGCGAGGCCGCGCCCGAGGGTGTGAACGCCGCGCTGGACGCCATCGGTGGCACCGTGGCCGGTTCCGTCGACCTGCTCGGCGGCCCCGAGCGGGTCATCAGCATCGTGGACCCGGGAGAGGCGAACTCCCTCGGCGTGCGCTTCACGGGAGGCGGCGACGGCGAGGACCGTACCCCTCAGGCGCTGGCCCAGGCCATCGCCCTGCACACCGCGGGCACCCTGAACCTGCCCATCCGCGCGACCTTCCCGCTGGCCGAGGCAGCCGCCGCGCACGAGCTCAGCGCGCAGGGCCACGGACGCGGAAAAATCGTTCTGCTCCCGTGAGTCCGCCGGTTTTCCGGTCCTCGTGAACCCGCCGCCGGTCGACGGCGAGCCGAAGGCGGGTTCGCGATGGGTTCGCGATGAGTTCGCGATGCCTGGCCGACGCGCGGCCCCGGCCAGGCCGTTCTCGGCCGAGGGGGCGCCCCGACGCTCCGTCGTTTTCCAAACCTTCGAAACGATGGCGGATTCCGCGCCACCAAGAACGGATATGACACATATCGCCCTTTCGCCTGCGAACCGTACTTGTTTTCGGTAATCGAGAACGCCGTTTCAAAGAAGTCGACACGACAGATCACGGAGGGTCACGGCAGGCACGGACTGCGGGGATCCGGCGCAGAAAATCAATCACGGCAACAGAAGACCGCCGCGGGCAGGTCACCTCGACACCTCCTTCTTGGAACGCTCTCAAACTGATTTCCGGAAAAGCAAAGTTCAATATATCCGCAGCTCAAGCGGCATCTTCTCGCATCTTTCGCCTTATACCCGGAGCCGGTTCGACCAATTTTCACTCGATAACGAAACGTCATCGGTGAAACAAAGGCGTTGCGACAATCAATCTCGGATGCTTCCCTCGATACGTACCTGGATAGCTGATTTGTTCGCTACCGGTCCCTCCACGGGGGAGGTCTGAGCAATGCTCGCCATCAGTCGATTTCGTCATGCCCGGATTCTGATTCCACTGATCGTCTCGACGCTGGTTGCGTCGTTTCTCCTCGTGCCGGACATACCCCCGGCACAGGCGGCGCCGCCATCGGTTGCGCAGGTGAAAGCCGGTGCCGGGCCGGTCAACCGGCCCCTGCCGCGGGAGGTCCGGCCAGACAGGGCCCTGAGACCGGACGAGCGGCCTCCCGTCGTGCCCCTGGGTGCGACGGCGGAGGGCAAGCCGGTCAGGGTCGACGGGCGGCGGTGGTCGTCGCTGGCCCGCGGCGCGGCCGCGTCCACCGCCAGATCCCGCGTCACGTCCGGCGCGTCCGCAGAACGCCGGACGGCAGGACCTGCCGCCCCTGCCGTCACCGGCACGGCGCAGGAGGGGTTCGCCGACCTGTCACTGCGGCCCGGCTTCGTGCTGGGCGACACCTCGCTGGTGACCTACTTCAACACCGGCCAGGTTGATCCGTCGTGGACGGCGGCACGGGTGCGGCTGTACGACGCCGAGTCGCAGACCGAGCAGACCTCAACGCTGGTTCCGCGCCCGGACCTGCAGCGCTCCTACTGCGGCGGCGCGGGCGACCTCTGCCGCTCGTTCGGCTCGGCCGACGGCTGGGCGCTGGAGACCGGCAGGCAGTACTTCGTCACCGTCGCGGCGGTCTACGACGACGGCCGTGAGGTGGTCTCCGCGCCGTCGGAGCAGTCGGTTCCCCGCCAGACCGTCGACCCGCCGCCGATCCCGAACGAGCAGGCGGCCGGCTGCGGGTGCGGGAACGCGCTGGCGCTGACCGCGGCCGGGCAGGCCTCACGCGCCCTGGGCGTCAACACCGGCACCGGCGCCTACGTCCGCACCGAGCAGGACCTGGCGATGGCCTCCTACGGCCCGCAGTTCGTCTCCGCGCGCACCTACTCCTCGATGAACCGGGGCGCGAGCCCGTTCGGGCCCGGCTGGGCCTGGTCGTATGACATGCGGGTCACCGCGGGCGAGGACGGTGTCGCGACGGTGCGCGCCGAGGACGGTGCGCAGGCCCGGTACACCCCCGCTGACGGCGGCGCCTACAAGCGCCCGCCCGGTGTGCGCTCCACCCTGCGCAAGACCGGCGACGGCTGGGAGCTGACCACGCCCCGACAGGTCCGCTACGGCTTCGACGGCCAGGGGCGCCTGATCTCGGTCCGCAACGCGCGCGACGTCGGGGTGAAGCTGGCCTACGAGGGCCTGGGGGTGAACATCACCGACGCCTCAGGGCGGGTGGTCTCGGTGCGGATCGAGGGCGGCCTGATCCGGGAGATCAAACTGCCCGACGGCCGGAACGTGAACTACTTCTACACCGGCGACCTGCTGACCTCGGTGATCGACGCTCGCGGGTTCACCTGGAAGTACCGCTACCACGCCAACACCCTGCTCGCCCAGGTGGTCGACCCGCACAACGTGGCGATCGTCTCCAACGACTACGGCGACGACGGCCGGGTGACCGCGCAACGGGACGGCCTGGGCAAGCAGACGACCTTCGCCTGGGACGCCGCCAAGCAGGAGGCCACCACCATCGACCCCGACGGGGTGCGGCTCTGGGACGGCTACCGGGGCAACACGCTGGTCTACTCCCAGCGCGCCACCGGTGACTCCGACAACCACCGCTACGACCGGGAGCTGAATCGCGACCTGGTGGTCAACGGCAAGCAGCACCAGCACGAGGCGACCTTCGACGCCAACGGCAACCGCCTCCAGACCAAGGCGCCTCAGCCGCTCGGGTTCTCCGAGAAGACCGAGTTCGACGAGCGCAACAACCCGACCGCCCACACCGACGCCAACGGCCAGGTGTGGAAGGACACCTACAACGAGTTCAACGAGCTGGTCCGCAGCGTGGACCCCGAGGGCCACGACATCACGCACACCTACGACTCCCGCGGCCTTCGCGTCTCGACGACGAACCAGCGGGGCAAGATGACCCACTTCGAGTACCTGCCGCAGGGCGGCCCGAACGCGGGTCTTCTGAAGGCGGCGGTGTCGCCGTCGGGACGGCGCAGCGAGGTGACCTACGACGTCACCGGACGCCAGATCGCCTCGGTGGATCCGCGCGGCACCGTGCCGGGCGGCAACCGGGCGGCCTACACCACCCGTTACGCCTACGACGCCCAGGACCGGGTGACCAGCACGCTTGAGCCGGGCAAGAACGGGGCGTGGCGCAGCGGGTTCGACGAGACCGGCCGCCTCATCAGGCGGCAGACCCCGACCGAGGCCACCACCGACTACGAGTACTTCGCCAACGGGCTGCTCAAGACGGTCGACGACTCCCGGCGCACCACCACCTACACCTACACCGCCGCGGGACGGCGGGCCTCAACGCAGGCACACCTGCGCACCCGCGCCCCGATCACGACCACCTACGGCTACGACGGCAAGGGCCTGCTCAAGACGGTCACCTCGCCGCGCGGCAACGAGCCGGGCGCCAACCCGGCGGACTTCACCACCACCTACTTCTACGACGCCGACGACAACCCGATCCGGGTACGGCATCCCTACCCCGGCGGCGGGTTCACCGATCGGGACATCAAGGCCGACGCCCTGGACCGGACCACGAACAAGACCGACGAACTGGGCAAGCAGTCGGCCTTCGGGCGGGACAACAACGGCAACGTCACCGCCACCACCGACACGCTGGGCCGTACCACGCACATGGGCTACGACCGCAGCGGCAGGCAGACCGAGATCAAGGACCCGGCGGGCAAGACCACCCGCACCGAGTACGACTCGGCCGGCAACCGGATCAAGGAGACCAACGCCGAGGGTGGGGTCACCACCTGGACCTACGACGATGACGGGCTGCTGACCGGCGTGACCGAGCCGCGCGGCAACGTCGAGGGCGCCGACCCGGCGCGCTTCACCACCCGCTACGAGTACGACCAGGCGGGCAACCAGGTCAAGAGCATCGACCCGCTCGGGCACACCAGCACCGCCGCCTACGACGCGAACAACCGGGTGACCTCGGTCACCGACGCCAAGGGCCGCACCACGTACCAGACCTACCGGGAGGACAACCTCCCCGCCGCGTTCCACACCCCGGAGACCCCCTACAACCCGAACGACCCCACCGCCCGCTCCACCGTCTACAGCTACAGCACCGACGGACTGCTGGAGTCGGTACGGGACCCGCTGGGCCGCTACACCCGGATGGCCTACGACGACGCCGGACGTCTGATCACCAAGGCCGACCCCCTCGCCCGGCGGGTGGAGGTCACCTACGACGCCGAGAGCAACCCGCTGACCGCGATCACGATCAACGGGCCGGAGTGGGTGAGCCCGGATCAGCGGGCCAAACGCACCGTCGTCAACACCTACGACATCCTGAGCCGCCGCACCAAGGCCGCCCTGGGCTCGGAGGGACCGGCCTACACCTTCGGCTACGACGCCAAGGACCGCACCACCTCCTACGGTGACCCCACCGGGGTGCGGGAAGTCGCCTACGACGACGAGGACCAGATCCTCAAGGTGACCCGCAAGACCGCGGGCCAGGCGGACGAGGCGTTCTCCTACGGCTACGACGAGCGCGGCAACATCACCTCACGCGCCTACCCCGACGGCACCACGGTCACCGCCGCCTACGACGCCGACAGTCGGCAGACCGAGCAGAAGGTGACCGGCGGCACCGCCGGCGGGGACGGCGCCGAGTGGCGCTTCGGCTACGACGTGGCCGGACGACGCACCAGCACCACCCTGCCCGGCGGCACCGGCCTGACCGAGAAGCGCGCCTACGACGACGCCGGACGCCTGACCCGCATCGCCGCCGCACGCGGCGACGATGCCCCGGTCTCGGCGTTCGACCTCACCCTCGACCAGGTCGGCAACCCGACGAAGGTCGTCACCACTCGCGGCACCGCCAGCGAGTCGGTGTCCTACGCCTACGACACCGTCGACCGGGTCACCTCCGCCTGCTACTCCGCCACGAGCTGCGCCACCGGCTCACAGACGGCCGGGCGGATCGACTACACCTACGACCTGGTGGGCAACCGCCTCAGCCAGAAACGCACCGGTACCGCGGGCAACGACACCACCACCTACGCCTACGACGACGCCGACCAGCTCGTCCGCGAGACCGTGGCCCGGCCCGGCGGCAGCACCGCCCGCGACTTCGCCTACGACGTCAACGGCAACCAGATCCGTGCGGGCGCCGACCGGTTCGAGTACAACCTCGACAACAGCCTGGCCAAGGCCACCGTCAACGGCAACACGTCCACTTTCAGCTACGACGCCACCGGGCTGCGCCTGTCGGCGACCAGCGCGGGAGCGGAAGGCACGGTCTCGGCCGTCCAGCGCTGGAGCTGGGACGTCAACGGCACCCTGCCGCAGATCGCCCTGGACACCACCACCAACGCGGGCGGCGCCGTCGTCGAACGGCAGGGCTTCACCTACGGCCCCGACGACGAACCGCTCGCCCTGCTCGCCACCGGCGGCGCCCACTCCTACACCCACGACTGGCTCGGCGGCACCGCCAACATGGTCTCGGCGACCGGGCAGGTCGAGGCGGGCTACGACTACGACCCGTTTGGCAACCCCCGAACCGGCACCACTCTGACCGCCACCACCGCCGGGCAGGGGACCCCGCCGCCGGGAGGGGCGGGAGCCGCCGGACAGAGCGGATCCGGAGCGCCCGGCGGGAGCGCCACGACGGCGGCCCCGAACAACCCGCTGAGGTTCACCGGCGCCTACCAGGACCAGACGACCGGCAACGGCAACTACTACCTGCGCGAACGCAACTACAACCCCGGCACGGGCCGCTTCACCGCCACCGACCCCAGACCCACCGGCTCCGCCGCGACCTCCGCCTACACCTACGCCTCCAACAACCCCCTCGTCTACACCGACCCCACCGGGACGATGCCCGACAACGGGCCGACCGACGGTGGGACCGCCCCCGGCCAGGAGGCCGACCCGGGCCCCAGCCCCGAGGACATCGCCAAGGCCCAGCAGCTGCAGAACAAGAGCGTGCTGGACGTCATCCTGGAGGCGGGCGGCCAGATCCTCATGGAGATCATGGGGATCAACGATGTCCTCAGCTGCCTCAAGGGCGACATCGGCTCCTGTGTGATGGCCGTGATCGGGTCGCTGCCCTGGGGCAAGATCTTCAAGGCCAAGAAGATCGCCGAGGCGATCTGGCGCGCGGGCAAGGCCGTACTCACCTTCTTCGAAGAAATCAAGTGGGCCAAAGCCATCCTCCGCGGCGCCGAACGCGCCGCCGAGGCAGCCAAGGCCGCGGCCGCGAGAGCCGCCAGGGCAGCGGCCGAGAAGGCGGCCGCGGCCAAGGCGGCAGCCGAGGCCTACGCCAAGAAGGCCGCCGCAGAAGCCGCCGAACGAGCCAAAGCCGTCGCCGCCAAGGCCAAGGCCAAGACCAAACCCCAGGCGGCCCCGGCCAAGGCCCACGTCGAGGCTCCGAGCTGCCCGAACAGCTTCGTCACCGGCACCCTCGTGCTCATGGCCGACGGCACCACCAAACCCATAGAAAAGGTCGACCTCGGCGAACAGGTCGTCGCCACCGACCCCGAGACCGGTGTCACCACGGCCAAACCCGTGGTGCGCCTGATCTTCGGCGAAGGCGAGAAGAACCTGGTTCGCATCACCGTCGACACCGACGGAGCCAACGGGGCGGCCACCGACCAGCTGGTGGCGACCGACGGTCACCCCTTCTGGGTCGAAAGCGAACACGCGTGGCTCAAGGCCGGCGAGCTCCAGCCCGGCATGTGGCTGCGCACCAGCGCCGGAACCCACGTCCAGGTCACCGCGGTCAAGAAATGGACCGCCCACGAACGCGTCCACAACTTCACCATCGCCGACATCCACACGTACTATGTGCTCGCGGGGGCCACGCCGGTCCTGGTTCACAACTGTGGGCCTGGTGACACGACGCCGCTTTATCGAACTTCTCCCATCGAGCACGGTGACTCGGAGCTCAATGACGGCCTGAACCATGCGAACTTTCCGCGAACTGATGACGGCTCCTATGATGGGGCTGCACATTTCGGGAATGAGAAAACCGCATCTGAATGGGCTAAGGGGTCAGTTGATACTCACGGAACTGGCTTTAGGGTCGATGTTCCGAATGGGTGGCTTCGAGGGCACATCGATGCTGGAAGAATTGAGGAATGGGAGGGTATGACTGACGAGCACATGGAGTACGTGATTCCCAGGGAGCTGTTTGGTGAGTTCAACTCCTTTCCTCGATCCCCTTGGAGCGGCCGGTGATTGACCCCTCTGATCGACTAGAGAAGTGGCAGCTTGTTCGCGCCACTGTCGTGGCCAAGATGCCGTATGGGCTCAGGGCAAGGGTGCCATCGGGAGAGATTGGCGTTGTGGATCGAGTGCTGATCCATGACCTCCCCTTGGGGGAAGCCGAGTGGCCCAGTGTGGGTGCTGAGATCCTGGTGGTATGTGGTGGATATACCAGCGGTGGGCAACTTCGTCTGAGTTCTCGCGAGTCGGATATCGACATCGCGAAGACAAAGATGAAGAATACCCAGGCGAAGCATGACTGAATACCGCAGCTGATTGGTTCTCTCTGAACCACTGGGCCCCGCCGGCATTTTGTCCGGCGGGACCCAGTGGCTGTCTGACGGCAGTAGTTGACGGCAACGAGAGCATCGCGGCGAACGGCCTGGACTCCAGCGCCGCGAGGGCCGCTTCAAGCCGCGGCAGTGTCGCCCAGCCGGGGAACTTCTTCACCTACCGTGTGGCGGGCGGCAACGACCCGAACCTCAGCGTCGCCGCCCAATGGGGCGTCATCAGGAACGGTGAGGCCAGATCCGGTGCGTCGGTCATGATCACCCGAATGTGCAAATGCGCCTTCGACCGGCTCGTCGAGGAAGGGCACATCACCACCAAGGTGACGGGAGAGGGGATGCCCGAGGAGACTATCTTCGGTCCAGGGGCACTTCCCTGCCCTCTGGCTGTTCGACGAGCGGTACAGGCGTTCCTCGAGGAGCGCGCTCGCCAGGCTCGAGGACCGTGCGTGGCGGGACGACGTCGACCTTCTGACCGCCGAAGGCCTTGGCGCGCTTGACGCGATGGCTCGAAGGGCGGGTGAATGCGCCGACGCGGTCAGGACGGTCAGCGCCGTCGAGAACATCCGCGAGGAGTTCCCCGCGGTGATCCGGGACCGGAGACGGTCGCCCTGAGGTCGGAACTCTCCGTTCTCAACAATCAAGGAAGGGCCGCTCCCGCGTCATGCTTGAAGGTGAAGATGGCTTCCCAGACCGCCGAGAACTTCGCGTCGGAGTTCGACGGCCTGAGCATCGGCTACCCGAAACACGTCTCCGCGGGAAGGCAGGACCGATGCCTCCTCGACGCCGCGCTCGCCACGAGGTCGATCCACCCCGCGACGGTCCACTCCTATGAGTGGCGGGTGTCGGAGACACTGTGCCCGGTGGGGACCGCCGCCTCCTCCCATCTGACTCTCATGATCACGCCATCCGGGCGGCTCTACGGCGGCTACGACGCTTGGCCGACCGTCCTCTCGTCCGGCTATGGAGCATGGACGGGCGCGACGAGCCCTAAACAAGTGGCTCCGACGCGGTCCGCGGTCCGGTCATGATGCGGCTTCGAGCTGCTTCTTGACCGCCGCCACCCGGTCCGGCAGCATGCCCGGAGAGATCGGCACGCACTCGTAGCCGAGTGAGATGTAGGTGTCCTGGTGAACCTGCTCGAATCGCAGCGACTCCTCGAAGGTGATCAACCGCGCGTCGGTCGGTGTGACGAACCCAAGATTTTGGATGAAGAAGACCTCCTTGGCATAGATCTGCTGAGCTTGGATGCGTTCCAATTCGCGGGACAAGGCCGGAGAGACGGGATGGCCGAGATAAGTGGCCAGGGCGTAGGTGCAGACGGGTGATCGATCGTAGATCTGTACATCGCCGGGAAGGGCCGCGGCCTGTTCTTGCCGTCGGCGCTGCAAGGTAGCGATCGCATCCACGAAGGACGGCTTCGTCCACGGCTCGGGTTCACCCTGGGCCTGTTGCAGGGCGATGACATCTGTCGCCGCCTCCTCGACGACGGCGTAGCCGTCGTACTCCAGCCAACGCAGGATCGCCGTCTTCCCGGCTCCAGGGGTGCCGGTCAGGATGTAGCGCTTCATCAATCGCCCCCGCATGTCTCGGACATGGGCGCCGCCCAGCCCGACTTTGTCAGATGGTGTCATCGGCAGTCGCCTGGAGGGGCGCGTCCCACGTTCCGGCCCGCGACAGGAGCGAGGGCCTCAATGATCCGTGTGTAACGACAAACCTCGAGATCTTCTTGACCGTACTCTACGTAAAGATCGACGACGAGATCGCCGGGATCCGGCGGATGGGCCGACCAGCACAGCTCAGCGACTCCGAAGCCGGGGCGATTCACTCTGGAGTCGCCCCGCATGACCGCCCCGATCCGCGCACGGTACTCCGGCGATCCGGCGCGACCGTTGTCGCCGGATGGCCGGAGCAAGAGTCGCCTGCCGCCTGACGTCACATACATGATCGCCTTCCGTCGTTGACCCAGCGGCCACGTCTCGTTCACCGGAAAGCTGATGGTTGTTCGTATTCTCCGATTCGTGCCACCAGAGAACCAGGAGCAGGTCCTGCGGGTCGACCATGACAGCCTGCGCTCCAGCGCCATCACCATCCAGAAGGTCGCCGACAGGCTCGAGGAGCTCCTCCGGCACACCTTCGCCACGGCCTCGGTCCGGTCCGACGGCGACAGCGGCGCACCGGGCGCCGAGTTCGACGAGGAGTACGACGGCATCCTGCATCATGCGCCGCAGGCGTACGCGGCGCTGATCGGCCACCTGAACGGGATCGCCGACAAGATCACCGAGGTTTCCGCCAACCACCGCACCGGCGAGGCGGCCACCATCGCCTCTGTCCGGCGGGACGCGTGAGCCGATGGAACTGTCCGGTGCGCTGGCGTCGATGTACGCTCTGCTCAAGGACGTCGCGCCGCTGCCCGACGACGACGACGAGGCTGAGCGGCTGGCGGTAGGCAGAGCCTGGAGCGAGCTCGGCGGCGAACTACGCAAGACCGCCAAGCAGATCGAACCCACCGCCGAACACCTCACGGCCACCAACCAAGGTACCGACACGGACGCCTTCCAAGCCATGTGGCACGGCGAGGAAGGGCCGAGCCGCAGACTTGCGGCGGGCGCGACGGTCGCGGACCTGACCGCCGCGGGCACCATGGCCGTCGTGGTGCTGCGGGCCGCCTGGAAACTGCTCGTCCTCTACCACCTGGCGGTGCTCGCCGTGGCTTTGGCCCGCGCCCTGGCGGCGGGCCCCCTGGGGTACTTCATCTGGGCATCACGGCTGGTGGGGGTACGGCTGGCACTGCGGACCCTGCTGCTCCAGGCGCGCAAGCACATCGGCGAGGTGGTGATCGGCACCCTGGTCAGGGCCAAGGGAATCCTGACCGGACCGCTGTTCCTGATAGGTCCGGTGTACCCCGCCGGACTCGTACTCCAGTACCTCACAGCGTACGGCCTCGAACCGTCCGACGAGGAGGCGCGCAGGAAGACCGAGGAACTGCTCGCCCAGACTCCCATGGGGCGCGAGGCGCTGGCCTGGGCGCGGGAGCACGGCGTCACCGTTCTCTTTCACAAGGGTGAGATCGGCAACCTGAGCGAAAAAACCCGGACAGCCGGGAACTACAACGACGGGTTAGATGTCCTGAGAATCGGGCTGACGGATCAGCGGTCGCCGGAGGACCTGGCTGAGACCTTCGTGCACGAGGTCAACCACGCCCGCAACCAGAACACCCCCGATCCTTTGCGGATGGGACGGCAGGAATACATCGAGGCGGCGATCGCCGAAGAGGTCGAAGGAAACGTCAAGAAGCACGAGTTCGCCCAGCAGCTGGCCGAGATCCGGAACCCGGGCGTCACCGTGCTCGACACGTATCGCAGTGCCTACGAAAACGCGATCAACAAGGAGACGCAAAACCGCATCCTGGCCAAGCAGCCACCTCTGACCGGCGGGGAGGAGCATCGCATCGGGGATCAGGCCGCCCGCGCCGCGCTCCGCGAGGAGTGCATCGCGGCGGGATACGAGAAAAATTACGGCACGGAATGGGACCGGCGCCAGCTGCTCCTCCTGAACCCCGACAACTGGTAAGTGTAGCGGCGGCCTCGGCGATGTCGGGCGGGTCGACGATCCGTCAATCGGACTGGGTGACGACGGCCGTGGGCGCCGCTCACGTAGCCGTCGCAACCTCCGGGAACGGCGGACGCCTGGTGCACGTGTCCAGCGATTTCGCGCGGCGCCCCGCCGGGACCGACGATTGACCACAACAAAACAGGCTCAATCCAACAAAAGCCTGAATCAGCAATATTTTCATCAGAAAGCATGATCGCTAAGCTGATCATCCATGACCCCCACACACCCCGCGCGATGGCTGGCCGCGATGACACTCGCCGTCGGACTGTCCGTGGCCGCCCCGGCGCACGCTCACGAGGCGGCCACGCCCCCCGCAGGCACCCTCCTGCGCGGACTGGACCTCGACCGCGCGACCGTCCTCGACATGCAGCGCGCCATGGACCGGGGACGCTTCGACTCGGCGACGCTCACCCGGTTCTACCTCGACCGCATCCGCGCGGTCGACCCGCTGCTGCACGCGGTCATCGCGACCAACCCCGCGGCGCTGCGCGAGGCCGAACAGAGCGACCAACGGCGGCGCCGCGGCGCGCACGGCCCCCTGGAGGGCATTCCGGTCCTGCTCAAGGACAACATCGACACCACCGGGCAACTCCGCACGACCGCGGGCTCACTGGCGCTGCTCGACTCCCGCCCGGCCCGTGACGCCTTCCTGGTCCAGCGGCTGCGCGCGGCGGGCGCGGTGATCCTCGGCAAGGCCAACCTGTCGGAATGGGCCAACTTCCGCTCCAGCCCCTCCTCCAGCGGGTGGAGCGCCGTCGGCGGCCAGGTCAACAACCCCTACGTCCTGGACCGCAACCCCTGCGGATCGAGCAGCGGCTCGGCGGTCGCCGCCGCCGCGAGCCTGGCCGCGGTCACCATCGGCACCGAGACCGACGGCTCGATCGTCTGCCCCGCGGGGCTCAACGGCGTCGTCGGCGTCAAGCCCACGCTCGGCCTGGTCAGCCGCGCCGGAGTGGTCCCGCTCTCCCTGGCGCAGGACACCGCGGGCCCCATCACCAGGAACGTCACCGACGCGGCCGCCGTGCTCTCGGTCATCCAGGGCGTGGACCCGCGCGACCCGGCCACCGT
>NZ_JBFBCE010000042.1:0-77963 GCF_040689595.1 Streptosporangium sp. NPDC051023
GGGCGCCTCACCTCTTTTTGGCCGGTCGGCACGTGCCGACCGGCCGCGGCCCTGTCACGTTTTCGGCCGTCCGGCACGTGCCGGACGGCCCGCTCCCCTGTCACGGCCGTGACGTCCGGACGGGCCACCGAGCCCCTACGGCACTTACGCGCCGCCCCCCGCCGTTCCTACGGTCGTCTCGTCCGGCACGCACCGCCGCGGAACCGGCCGCCCCTCACAGACGGCGTCCGCGGCAACCGGCACCGCGTGGACCGCGCTCACGGCGCCGTGACCACACGAAAACCATGCCGTCCCGGAACCGGGACCGCGCGCCCGGACACCGCCCGTTCACCGAACCACACAGAAAAGGGGTTCCTCGGATGTCCATCTCCTGGCTGCTGCGCTTCGGCGCGGTCTGCGGGGTCCTCACCGGACTCTCTCTCGGCATACCCGGCGCGATCGAGACGTTCACCGGCGAGACCGCCGCGACGAGCTTCATCGCGGGCGTCGGAGCCACCTTCGCGGCGCCGGCGGTGACCGCCTTCCACCTCCGGCAGAGCGCCGCCGCCGGGCGCTTCGGCGCGATCGCGTACGCGGTGAACGTCCTGGGTCTGGGCCTGTTCGCCGGGGTCGCGTTCTCGCTGAACCTGGTGGTCTTCTTCCTCGACGAGACCGTCGCCGCCGAGCTGCTCAGGGGACCCACGAGGCTGGCGCTGCTCGGCTCCGTCGCGGTCTTCGTGCCGGGCGTCCTGCTGTTCGGCCTCGCGATGCTCAGGGCCCGGGTCCTGCCCTGGCCCGCCGCCGTGGGGTACGGGGTCTTCCTGCCGCTTCTCGCCCTGCTCGCGCCCCTGCCGGACACGCCGCTGATCAGCGGGATCCACCTGATGGCCTGTGTGTCGCTGATCTGGCTGTCCCTGTCGACGTGGTCGCGGGCCGGGGAGGCGCGGGTGGCGGTGCCCGCCGTACAGGTGTGACCCCGCCGGGCGGCCCGTGCGGCCGGCCGGCCCGGGGTCCCGCCTGCCCCGTGCGGGCAGGCGGGACCTGGCACCGGTCGCCGGTGCCGGTGGCCGGTCACCGGGGCATCCGGTGTCAGTTGTCGGTGCAGAACGGGTGGATGCGGCAGTTGGTCAGCCGGGCCGCCTCAGTGGCCGCGGGCTCACGCTCCTGCAGACCCTGAAGGTCCTGAACGTCGAAGGACATGCTTGTCACCTCCTCACGGGATCACGGCCGCGCCGGGCGCGGCGTCCTGTTTCCCTGGCGCCGCCTCCTGGGGGAAGGCGGCGAGTCCTGGCGGGCGGTCGCCGTGGGCCGCAACGACGTCGTCCAGCATCCACAGCCGCGCGTTCCGGTGGCGTAGCCGTAGGAGGAAGGCGAGGATGCCCGCCGTACCGCCGAGAAAGCCCGGGGGGACCTTGGAGAAGGGGTCGGGCACCAGCGACCTGCCCGAGCGGTTCACGGCTCTCGCCTCCAGGCACCGGGCCAGATCCTCCGCCCATCGGCGGTAGCGGTCGTCGCGGGTGAACTCGGCCATGTCGAGGAGGAACTCCCCTTCTCCCGGCAGGCCGTGGCAGGGCACGGAGCCGAGCTGCCAGCGGACGCGGTGCACGGCCTTGGCCGCCTTGGCCGCGAGGTCCAGCGCGTCGTGGTCACCCGTGGCCCTCCAGTAGCGGATCAGGAAGGAGCCGATCCCGGAGGATCCGCTACACCAGTGCGGCCTGCGCGGGCGGAGCGTCTCCGGCTCGTGCGGGAGGGTCGGCCACCACGCGGTGTCCCCGTCGACGTCCACGTGCTCACCGAGGGTGCGGGCGATCTCGTGCACACTCTCCATCCACTCGGGCCGTCCGAGAGCCTCCGCCGCGTAGAGCAGGGCGGTGCCGATGCCCGCGACGCCGTGCGCGAAGCCGAGATGGTTGGCTCCGGCGAGGCCGGAGTCGAACGACTCGGGGACGGGCCACTGCGGGTGCCCCTGCCGGTAGGAGCGGGCGTCGTGCAGGTGCTGGAACGCCTCGGCGGCCCGTTCACGGAGCGCGGGGTCCCCTGATCTGAGGGCCAGGCGCAGCAGTGTCATGCCGCAGCCCGCCAGCCCGTGCGTCACGTCAAGGATCGGGTGGCCGACCGGCAGCCGGTGAGCCGCCCGCAGCGCGAACTCCCCCGCCTCTGCGTCCCCTTCCGCCTCCGCGGCGTCGTGGAGCGCCCACAGGGCTCCCGAACGGCCGAAGTACAGGCCGGGGGGCCAGGCCTCCTCCTGCGCGAGGCGCCCGCGCAGCCACCGTGCGGCGAAGGCCGCGGCGGCGGCGACGTCCTGCCCGCCCTCGGTACGGCGGGCGAGGGTCAGGACGCCGAGGATTCCCGCCACGCCCGCGTTCACCGAGCACGGGTCCGCCTCGACGCCCTCCGTGACGTTCGGCCACGGCGACGGGCCGTCCTCACGGGGGTCCAGCGTCTCCACCAGGTGCGCGAGCCCGTCGGCGACGAGGTCGACCGTTGCGGGAGCGGCGCCCCTGAGGCGGGCGGGGGCGACGGGGGACCCCTGCTCGGCGGTGAGGGAGCGGTCCGCGTCGAGCGTGTCGAGGAACTCCCCGCACCTGTCCAGCGGCCAGCGCAGCTCGGGCTCGGCCATCAGGCCCGTCACGAGGGGCAGCAGCAGGGCCAGCGTCTCGTTGGCCGAGGCGACCTCCGCGACGTGACCGGCGACGCGCCGCCCCCGGGCGGGCCCGGTCACCTCGTCCTCGGCGAGTTGCGGAGCGGTGCCGGTCGCCAGGAAGTACGCCATCGCGCCGAGGGCGTAGAGGTCGGCCGCCGGGCCGGGCGCCGGCAGGAACCTGCCGCTGTGCGGCACCAGCTCGGGCGCGAGGAAGCCGGGGGTACCGCCGGTCATGACGGTGGTCCCGGGCACGGCGGCGTACTCCAGGTCGATGAGCTTGAGGCCGCCGCCGGGCGTGAGCATCACGTTGTCCGGTGAGAGGTCGCGCAGGACGTGGCCGTGGCGGTGGACGTCCCGTGTCCCCTCGACAAGACGGCGCAGGACGGGCAGCACCTGCGCGGCGCCGTGCCCGAAGCCGTCCCCGCCGAGGGGGCCCGCGTTCTGCTCGGACCAGTGCCGCAGCGTGGTCCCGGCGACGAGCTCCTCCGCGAGGAAGACGTGCCCTCCCTGCTCGAAGAAGTCCACCACGGCGGGCACGATCCCGGTGCCCGCGAGGGCGTCGAGGCGGGACCGCTCGAACGCGACACGGTCCCGGGCGTCCCTGCCACCGAGGTCGGAGGCCGCGTGCGGGCGTCCCTCCTTGACGATGACCTCCGCGCCGGTCACCCGGTCCTCCGCGACGTAGACGCCGCCCCTGTTCGCGTGCCGTACGGCTTCGCGGACCACGAAGCGCCCGTTCAGCACGACAGCGGACGGCTGTGCCCTCGTCGCCCTCGTCGCCCTCGTCGCCCTCGTCGCCCCCGTCCCCCGCCTCTCGCGGGACGGCGCCTCGAAGGGGGAGATCGCGAAGGGGGGCGGCGAGAACCTCGGCAGCCGCTCGTCGCGCACCAGCGTCCCCTCCGGCGTGCGCAGCCTGATCTCGTAGAACCCGTCGTTGCCGAGCGTCCTGTGCCCGCTGAAGGCTCCGTAGCGGTAGTGAACGATCCCGCCCTCCCGGTAGGGGCGGTCGGACAGGACGACCGGTCCGGGCAGTCCCACGGTGACACCGTCGAGCAGGGCGGCCAGCCGTACCGACTCGGCGTCGTCGAGCGGGTAGGCGGTGACGAACTTGCCCGCGCCCGCGCGAGGGCTGTGCGGGGCCGTCAGTTCCCAGTAGTCGCCCAGCCTGGCGGGGAACTTGAAGGCGCATCCCGCCTCGAGGAGCACGGGGGCGACGCGCGACAGCACGACAGGGGCGGAAAGCATCGTCGCCGACACGTGCAGCTTCCACCCCTGCGCGGGCATCGGGTACGCGACAGGGGTCACCTTGCACCAGAAGCTCTCGCCGTCGACCGACCACTCGCGGCCCGGCGTCCGCGCCAGCTCAGCGGCCACGATGTCGCGCAGGAGCGCCGGGTCGTCCGGACGAGTCTTCACGGAACCCCACCCTTCGGCTGTCACGGCTCAACGCCGCCGAGAGGAACATCACTGAAATCTCATTGACGACCGTTAAACGGCTATCGTTTCATATCCGGAGAAACGGATCACGCATTCTCGTGACCGAATTCGGCCACGGAGACACACCGCGCCCCGAATTCCCGCCCGCCGCCATCTCCGCATCACACACGGCGCGGGAAGCCGGGGTGAGACCTCGCCCGGCACCCGCCGCCACATCACAGGAAAGCAGGTTGCAGGCGCTCCGCACCGCGGAAAATTACTCATTCGAAAAAACGGATCATCGTCCGGCGGAAAACCACGCGACCGCCACGGCGAACCGGCAGTCACCTTCGGAGAAAAAATGACATATCCCCAAAATGGGAATATGTCATAAATCCCCCGCCCCTAAAGAGGAAATGCGCGGCAGGCGGTTCGTCACGGCAGCAGTCGGTAGAACCGCCAGAACCCGAAGTCGCGGATCGGCAGGACCTCGACGTCGCGGAAGCCCGCCTCCAGGGCGTAGCGGCGCAGGGTCGCGGGGCGCATGACGGTTCCGGTGCCCGCGGAGGGCCGGTGGGACAGGCCGTCGGGCAGGCAGATCAGCAGGCTGAACCCGTACAGCAGGCGCTCGGTCTCGTCCGCAGGGGCGGTGAAGGAGTCGGCCGCGGCCTCGTCCATGACGATCGCCGTGCCGCCCGGCCTGAGCGCGCGCCTGGCCGCGGCGAGCACGCCCACGGGGCGGGGCAGGTCGTGGAGACATTCGAAGGCGAAGACCGCGTCGTAGCGGTTCTCCTGAAGTGACTCCGCATCCCCTTCGCGGAAGGCGACGTCAAGCCCGGCCGCCTCGGCGTTGCGTCTGGCCAGCTCAATCGAGGGACCGTCGATGTCGACGCCCTCGACGACCGCCTCCGGATAGGACCTGGCCAGCGCGATGGTCGACCAGCCGCCGCCGCAGCCGACGTCGGCGAGGCGGGCGCCGGGGCGGCGCAGCACCGCGTCGAGGTCGGGCACCCCGGCGAGGGCTCCGGGGAGGGCGTGCTCGAACCAGGGCCGGTTCATCTCCGCCTGCGCCTCGCGCATGTCCGTCCCGAACGCGGCGATCGCGGCACCCATCAGGCGTTCGGCGAACTCCTCCGCGCTCGCCCCTGCGGTCGTCTGCGTGCTCATCGTGACCTCCGTCCCATCGCCGGCGCCCGATGTGGACGACGCGAGGGACGGCCCGCGGAGCGCCGCAGGGCCGCCCGGCCGTCAGATCCTCCCCGAGATGATCGGCGGGGCGATGGATAATAAGGTTTACGGCCTATGTCGAGGAACGTGAGGCTTAGCGAGCGTAAGCCCTTTTTATGGCTTCTTGCTGTCAGTATCTCAGTCACGCTCGTGGTCGGGGGCGGCGCCGTACTGACCGGTCATCCGGTCCAGGAACCCGACGAGCCCGAGCCGCCCGCCCTGCAGGCCCTCGGGCTGCCCGAGCCCGCGACGCCGACTCCGCCACCCGTGCCGACAGAGGAACCACGGGAGACGCGCCCGGAACGGACGTTCCTTCTCGCGAACGGGCGTCGGCAGCCGCGGCGGGTCTCCGTGCCCGAGTCGGCGAGCGGCCGTTACGGCGTCGTCGCGATCGACGCCCCGCCTCCCGCTCCTCCCCGAGGGCGCAGGGGCGGCAAGGTGATCCGCTACATCGTCGAGGTCGAGCGCGGGCTGCCGTTCAACGGGCGCGAGTTCGCCGACGAGGTGCACCGTATCCTCAACGACCGGCGGAGCTGGGGATTCCGGTTCCAGCGGGTGCGGCGAGGCCCGGTGAAGATCAGGGTCTCGCTGTCCAGCCCCGCGCTGACCGACCGGCGCTGCAGGCCGCTGGTCACCTTCGGCGCGCTGTCGTGCTGGAACCACGGGCGCGCGGTCATCAATGCGAAGCGGTGGAACGCGGGCGCCCGAGGGTACGGCCGTGACGTCGCCTCCTACCACGAGTACGTCATCAACCACGAGGTCGGCCACGGGCTCGGCCACGGCCACGTGCCGTGTCCCGGCCCCGGCAGGCGAGCCCCCGTGATGCTCCAGCAGACCAAGTCCCTGTACGGCTGCCGCCCCAACGCCTGGCCCTCACCGGGGCGCTGAGGCCTCCTGATCGCCGTGGCGACGCGCTCAGCTCGCCGCGGCGAACCGCTTGGCGCAGTAGGCCCTCAGCTCGCCGACCAGGTCACGGACGACGACCGAGCTCAGCATCTCCGAGGTGGTGACGTAGCCGACGTGCCGCATCGGCGGGTCTTCGTCGAGCTCCTCCATCGCGACCTTCGGCGGCGCGTCCACGAGGGTCAGCCTCGGGACGATCGCGGTGCCGAGGCCGTAGCCGACCATGGAGACCACGACCCCGTCGTCCTCGACCTGGATGTCGCTCGGCGGGATCCAGGCCTGCCTGGCCAGCCACAGCCTGGTCTCGGCCGAGCAGTTCTCATGCCAGTCGATCATCGGCAGGCTGCGCGGGCGGGGGTGTCCCGCGGGATAGGCGAGCACGTACGGCTCGGCGAACAGGTCACGGCCGATCAGGCCGTCAACCCTCGACGGGAGCGTGGCGATGCCGAGGTCGGCGTGGCCGTCCAGCACCTCCCCCGCGATGCCCCTGCCGATCTCCTGCACGATCCGGACGTCGACCGTGACCTTCGGGTAGCGCCTGGCGAACCGCGCGAGCACGGTGGGCAGCAGGTGGAAGGCAGCGCTACGGAACGCCGCGACCCTGATGGTCCCCGTCGTCTCCCCCGCGGAGACGGCGTGCGTCTCGGCCTTCATGACGTCCATGAGGCGCAGGATGCGCCGGGCGTGCCCGACCGCGGCGGATCCCGCGGCCGTCGGCTGGGCGCCGTTGCGGCCACGTCTGAACAGCACCGTGCCGATCTTGCGCTCGGCGGCCCTGACGGCGTGGGAGACCGCTGACTGGGTGAGACCGAGCTCCGTCGCGGCGGCGGAGAAGCCGCGCTCCCGCTCGACGGCGACCAGAACGCGCAGCTCGCCCGCCGTCAGATCCTCGTTGGTCACGCTGCAGACGTTATATGAACGTCCTTCATGGAAAACACGATCCCATGAACTCCGTCCCCTGGTTCCCTCTCATGGCGCTTTCTACGCTGACCGGCACAACCAACCGACGGACCAGAGGACACTCATGCGCGCCATCCAGATCACGCGTCTCGGCGGCCCGGAAACGCTGACCGAGACCGAGCTGCCCGACCCGGTGCCAGGCTCGGACGAGGTCCTGGTCGACGTCGAGGCCGCCGGGGTGAACTACGCCGACGCCGAGCGGATCGCCGGAACCTACCTTCCCCCGGATCTGCCGTTCATCCCCGGCAGCGAGGTCGTCGGGCGGACCGCGGACGGCCGCCGAGTTATGGGCCTGGCCGGGCATGGCTACGCGTCCAAGGCCCTGATCAGGGCGGACAACCTCGTCGAGCTGCCGGAGGAGGTCAGCGCGGGCGAGGTGCTGGCGCTGCTGATCCAGGGCCTGACCGCCTGGCACCTGCTGGGCACGGCGGCGCGGGTGCGCAAGGGCGAGAGCGTCGTGGTGAACTCCGCGGCGGGCGGTGTGGGGCACCTCGCGGTCCAGCTGGCCAAGGAACTCGGGGCGGCCAGGGTGATCGCGACCGCGTCGACCCGGGAGAAGCTCGACCTGGCGCTGAGCCTGGGCGCGGACGCGGCCGTCGACGGCGCAGCGGAGGGCTACGCGGAACGGGTGATCGAGGCCAACCTGGGCGAACGCGCCGATGTGATCCTGGACGCGGTCGGCGGCCCCGTGTTCGACGCCGCGCTCGGCGCGGTCGCCCCGTTCGGCCGCCTGATCAGCTACGGCACCGCCTCCCACCAGGACCCGAGCCCGGTCGACGTCGGCCGTCTCACCGAGACCAACATCTCAGTCGCGGGCTTCTGGATCCGGCCCCTGCTCGCCCACCCCAGCGGCTACCGGGCGCAGCTGAGCGAGTTGCTCGAACTCACCGCGACGGGCCGGATCCGGCCGATCGCGGGCGGCGAGTACGCCCTGTCCGACGCCAGAACGGCGCTGGAGGACATCCTCGCCCGCCGCACGACAGGCAAGATCGTTCTGCGTCCCTAGAGGTTCTCCCAGGTGGCCGGGGCGGTCGTCGCCCGGGGACGGGGCACCGGCCGCCTGCCTCTAAGGTGGGGCGGACGCACCGGCCGTCTCCCCCTAGGGTGGGGCGCAGAAACGCCTCCTGAGGGGTAGGGGATCATCTGATGCTGCACGAGCGACTGTCATCGATCTACGAGAACGTGCTGCGGCGCAACCCGGGCGAGATCGAGTTCCACCAGGCCGTCCGCGAGGTGCTGGAGAGCATAGGCCCGGTGCTCGGCAAGCACCCGGAGTACGCCGAGTCAAAGATCATCGAGCGGATCTGCGAGCCGGAACGGCAGATCATCTTCCGGGTCCCGTGGGAGGACGACCAGGGCGAGGTCCACATCAACCGGGGATTCAGGGTCGAGTTCAACAGCGCGCTCGGCCCCTACAAGGGCGGCCTGCGCTTCCACCCCTCGGTCTACCTCGGCATCGTCAAGTTCCTCGGTTTCGAGCAGATCTTCAAGAACAGCCTGACCGGCCTGCCGATCGGCGGGGGCAAGGGCGGCTCCGACTTCGACCCGAAGGGCCGCTCCGAGCGGGAGGTCATGCGGTTCTGCCAGAGCTTCATGACCGAGCTGTACCGCCACATCGGCGAGTACACCGACGTTCCCGCCGGTGACATCGGCGTCGGGCAGCGCGAGGTCGGATACCTGTTCGGCCAGTACAAGCGCGTCACCAACCGCTACGAGTCCGGTGTGATCACCGGCAAGGGACTCAGCTACGGCGGCGCGCAGGTCAGGACCGAGGCCACCGGGTACGGCTGCGCGTTCTTCGTCGACGAGATGCTGAAGGCACGCGGCACGTCGTTCGACGGCAAGCGCGTCGTGGTCTCCGGGTCGGGCAACGTCGCCGTCTACACAATCGAGAAGGTGCGGCAGCTCGGTGGCGTCGTGGTCGCCTGCTCCGACTCCTCCGGCTACGTCGTCGACGAGAAGGGCATCGACCTCGACCTGCTCAAGCGAGTCAAGCAGGTCGAGCGCCACCGGATGGACGTCTACGCCGAGCGTAGGGGCGGGGACGCGGTCTTCGTTCCCGGCCGGAGCATCTGGGAGGTGCCCTGCGAGGTGGCGATGCCGTCCGCGACCCAGAACGAGCTCACCGGCCGCGACGCCGAACTGCTCGTCGGCAACGGCTGCATCGCGGTCGGCGAGGGCGCCAACATGCCCACGACCCCGGAGGGAATCCGGATCTTCCAGGAGGCAGGCGTGGCCTTCGGGCCCGGCAAAGCCGCCAACGCGGGCGGGGTCGCGACCAGCGCGCTGGAGATGCAGCAGAACGCCAGCCGTGACTCCTGGACCTTCGAGTTCTCCGAGAACCGGCTGCAGCAGATCATGCGCGACATCCACGGCCGCTGCCTGCAGACCGCCGACGAGTACGGCATGCCGGGCGACTACGTGGCCGGCGCCAACATCGACGGGTTCAAGCGGGTCGCGGACGCGATGCTCGCGCTCGGCCTGATCTGAGGAACGCCTGACCCAGGTCTGCCGCCGAAGCCCGGAGGCGGCGGACCTCAGGTCCCGGGGACCGGAAAGACACTCACGGAGACAGGAACATGGCTCCGAGACCCACCCTGCTCGTGATCTACACCCCCGCCCTCGAGGCCTGCCGCGCCTTCTACGGCTCCCTCGGCCTGGACCTGCGGCCCGAGCGGCACGGCGAGGGTCCCCGGCACTACGCCGCCGTGCTCGGCGACGGGACCGTGTTCGAGATCTACCCGTCGACATCTCGGCGGACGACGGGCGCCCTGCGACTCGGCTTCGCCCTGGACCCCGGTTTCAGCCTGGACGGCACGACGCTGCCCTCCGGACGCCATCTGCTCCACGACCCCGACGGCCGGACGGTCGAGGTCCACATCCCACCGGCCTGAGCCGCCCGCCACCGCCCCGCTCCCGTCCCTCTCCTGCGGGCCCTTCATGGGGCCGCGTGGCGAAGCGCGGGCCGCGGGCCGTCCGCCCTCCCCCCTCTCCTTCCCGCACCTCCCCCGCCGTCCGGCCATTGACTCCGGACAGGGGAGGTGCTTAGGATCCCCGCTAACCGTCTAGAAAGTATCCAGACGGTTAGCTCCACGTGTCACCTCGATGACCGCCTCACCCGTGCGGTCGCAGAAGTGATCGCTGAACGGGTTCGCCGCCGCACACCGGCCGGGAGCCGTCATCCCGGGAGCGACATCCAGTCACACATCCGCGCTTCCCCCCAGGAGGACTTGATGTCCCAATCCACCGGCATGCCGAACGAGATGAACCGGCGGCAGCTCCTGCGCCGGATCGGCCTGACCGCCCTGGTCGCGGGACCGGGCGCCGGTCTGCTCAGCGCCTGCGCGACCGCAGGCAGCGGTGGCACAGCCGCACAGACTCCGGCAGCCTCCACCTCGGCCGCCGCGACCTCGGCGGCCAACCCGCTCGGTGTCGACCCCCGGAAGCCTCTGGAGGTGGTGATCTTCAATGGCGGCAACGGCGACGGCTACGCGACGGGGCTGCACCAGCCGCTGTACCGGAAGATGTATCCGCAGGCGGAGATCAAGCACGTCCCGACCCAGAAGATCGGTACCCAGCTGCGCCCGCGCTTCGTCAGCGGCGACGTCCCGGACGTGGTGAACAACTCCGGCCCCGAGGCGCTCGACATGGCGGCGCTGGCCGCCGAGGGCCACCTCACGGACCTGACCGCGCTCTTCGACGCCCCGTCGATCGACGATCCGGGAAAGAAGGTGCGCGACACACTGGTCGGCGGCGTCCTCGAGAACTCCCTGATCGACGGCGTCCCGCACGTGCTCAACTACACCGTCGCCCACCGCGCCCTGTGGTACAACGCCAAGCTCTTCGCAGCCAAGGGCTGGACGGTGCCCAAGACCTGGGACGACTTCCTCGCGCTCGGCGAGGAGACGAAGCGGGCGGGCATCACGCTCTTCGCCTATCCCGGGCAGGTCGGGCCGTTCTACCAGGTCTGGAACCTCGTCTACACGGCGGCGAAGATCGGCGGCAACCAGGTCATCATCGACATCGACAACCTCGCCGACGGCGCCTGGACCAGCCCTGCCGTCCTGTCCTCCGTCTCCGCCTGGGCCGACCTGCAGGCCAGGTACGGCGACAAGGCCTACTTCGGCCTGGACCACACTCAGACGCAGATCAAGCATCTGCAGGACAAGGTGGCCTTCTACCCCTGCGGCTCCTGGCTGGAGAACGAGATGGCCAAGGACAAGCCGGACTCCTTCGAATACGCCATCGCCCCGGTGCCGAGCGTCACCACCGCGGACAAGATGCCCGCCGAGGCCATCATGGTCGGGGTGAGCGAGGCGTTCTTCGCCTCCGCCAAGGGCCAGAACCCCGCGGGTGGCCTGGAGTACCTGCGGATCATGCTCTCCAGAGAGGGGGCCCGCGGCTACACCGAGAAGACCAAGAACCTCACCGTGGTCAACGGCGTCGCCGACGGCCTCGACCTTCCTCCCGCCGTGCGGAGCGCCGCACGGGCACAGGACGCGGCGGGCAAGAACACCATCACCGACGCCCGGTTCGAGAGCTGGTACAAGGAGCTGTTCGACTACTCCCAGACTCAGACGAACGCGGTCATGGCAGGCCGGATCACGCCCGAGCAGTTCTGCGCGAACATGCAGAAGAAGGCCGACGAGATCAAGAAGGACTCGTCGGTCTCCAAGCAGACGCGGAGCGCCTAGCCCATGCTCGCGCGACTGCGCACGTTCGGCTTCGTCGCCGGATTCCTCGTGGTACCGGCGGTGCTCTACGCGGCCTTCGTGATCAATCCGTACGTCCAGGCCTTCCAGATCGCGCTGACGGACTGGCGGGGCGTGTCACGCGCCCCCGGGTTCGTCGGACTGGAGAACTTCGCCCGTCTCTGGGACGACCAGGCGTTCTGGCAGGCTCTGCGCAACCACGGCGTGCTGCTGGTGACGCTGCCCCTCGTCACGATCGCCCTCGCGCTGTTCTTCGCCTACCTGCTCAACCTGGGTGGAGGCGGCGCGAGCGGGACGATGCGCGGGGTGCGCTGGTCGGGGTTCTACCGGGTGGTGTTCTTCCTGCCCCAGGTGCTCGCCGTCGCCGTCGTCGGCGTGCTGTTCAAGGCGGTCTACCGGCCCGACGAGAGCGGCGTCATCAACGGCGCCCTGATAAAGCTCGGCCTGGAGCCGGTCGGCTGGCTCACCGAGCCCGGCCTCGCCCTCTGGTCGATCATCGCGGTCATGGTCTGGCAGGCCGTCGGCTTCTACGTCGTGCTGTTCTCCGCGGGCATGGCCGCGATCCCCAGGGATGTCTTCGAGGCGGCGGCGCTGGACGGCGCGGGCCGGGTGCGGATGTTCCTGTCGATCACCCTGCCCCTGCTGTGGGACACCGTGCAGGTCGGCTGGGTCTATCTGGGCATCGCCGCCTTCGACGGCTTCGCGCTGGTGCAGGTGCTCTCGGTCGACCGGGGCGGCCCGGACGGCGCGACCACCGTGCTGCCCCTGGAGATCTGGAGGACCGCCTTCAGCTACTCGAAGTTCGGCTACGCCTCGGCGATGGGTGTGGCGCTGTTCTTCATGACCATCACGTTCGCGGCGCTGACCCTGCGTGTCACCCGCCGCGAGAGGATCGAGTTCTGACCGTGACGCTCACCACCGAGCCACCGCGCACCACACCCGCCGCCGTCACCCGCGAGTCCGGGCGCCCTCGCCTCAGGTTGCTCACCGGCCTCTCGCACGCCGCGCTGGTCGTGTGGGCCCTGCTGGTCGTGCTCCCGCTGCTGTGGACCCTGCTCGCGTCGTTCAAGGACAACACCGAGATCTTCGGGGACGCGCTGCAGCTGCCCGCCGAGCTGCGCTGGGACAACTGGGCCCGCGCCTGGGGCAGGGCGAACGTCGGCACCTACATGCTCAACACCGTGGTCGTCGTCGCCGCGGGCACCTTCGGGACCATGCTCTTCGGCTCGATGGCCGCCTACGTCCTGGCCCGCTACCGGTTTCCCGGCAACCGGCTGATCTACTACCTGTTCGTCTCCGGCATGGCCTTCCCCGTCTTCCTCGCCCTGGTGCCGCTCTTCTTCGTGGTCGACCAGGTCGGACTGCTGAACACCCACACCGGCCTGGTCCTCGTCTACATCGCCTACTCCCTGCCGTTCACGATCTTCTTCCTGGCCTCGTTCTTCAGAACGCTGCCCACCTCGGTCGCCGAGGCGGCGATGATCGACGGCGCGTCGCACGTCCGGACGTTCTTCCAGGTCATGCTGCCGATGGCCAAGCCCGGGCTGATCAGCATCACGATCTTCAACGTGCTCGGCCAGTGGAACCAGTACCTCCTGCCACTGGTGCTGCTCTCCGGCGCCAAGGACAAGTGGGTGATCACCCAGGGCATCGCCGACATCTCGACCATCGCCGGATACGAGGCCGACTGGCCCGCCCTGTTCGCCGCACTCAGCATGTCCATCATTCCGGTGGTGATCGTCTACGCCGTCTTCCAGCGTCAGATCCAGTCCGGGCTAACCTCGGGTGCGCTGAAGTAGCGATGATCCAGACCGCCCAGACAACGAGGATGAGCATGTCGTCCGGAAGCCCGCGTGTCCTGCGCACCCTGAACGAGCGCGCCACCCTGGAACTCCTGCTCCGCAGCGGGCCGCTCACCCGGGGGGAGCTGGAGAGCCTGACCGGCCTGTCGAAGGCCTCCGCGGCCGAGGTGCTGCGCCGGCTGGAGAGCGCCCGCCTGGTGAAGAAGGGGGGCCGCAAGCCGGGCAGCGCGGGACCGGCCGCGCACATGTGGGCACTGGACGGCTCCTGCTGCCACGTGGCCGGGGTCGACGTCACGGCGGAGGCCCTGGACGTGGCCGTCGCCGACCTGACGGGCCAGGTGGTCGGCGAGCACCGCATGGCCACCCCCGGCATCCACGATCCGATCGGCTCACTCGCCGTCGCGGTGGGAGAGGCCACGCGCGAGGCGGGACTGCGGACCGGAGACCTTGAGCAGATCGTCGTCGGGATGCCCGGTGTCGTCGACGTCGTCGGCGACCGGCTGGACGCGGTGATCCAGCTGCCCAGCTGGGAGCACGTGCACGACCTCGCCCCCCTGCGCGCGCGGCTCGGCAACGACCGCGTGCGCATGGAGAACGACGTGAACCTCGTCACGGTCGAGGAGATGGTCAAGGGCGCGGCCCGTGACGTGGAGAGCTTCGCGCTGTTCTGGCTGGGCCAGGGCATCGGCGCGGGTGTGGTGCTGAGGGGCGCCCTGTGGCGGGGCGCCACGGGGCGGGGCGGCGAGATCGGCTCCATCGTCGTCCCCGACCCGGTCGAGCGGGGCAGGGTGCTCGGCCCCGAGGGCGGCCCGCTCGACTCGATTCTCGGGGCGGATGCCGTACTGCGGCTCGCGCGGGCCCACGACCTCGCCACAGGTCCCGCGACGGGCGAGACGAAGGACACCGGAGCGGGCACGACAGCGGAAACGGCGGTGACCAGTGCCGTGGACGCCGTTCGCCAGGCCGTCGCCGACGGGCACACGGGCTTCCTCGAGGCGCTGGCCGCCAGGATGGCCGTCGGTGTCATCGCGATGGTCGGCGTCATCGACCCGGATCTGGTGGTGCTCGGCGGCTCGCTGTGCGCGGCGGGCGGCGAGGAGCTCCGCCGAATGGTCGCCGCCCGGCTGGCCGCCACCGCGCTCGCCCGCACCCCGCTGGTGCTCAGCACGGTCAGCGGCAACGCCGTACGGGCAGGCGCCGTCGAGTTCGCCCTGGACATCGCGCGCGAGCGGGTTTTCAAGGCCGGTACGGCAGGCCGCTGACGCGATGACCGCCCGCCTTCGCCGAACCGTTCCCCCGGAGGAGAACCGCGCCCGGGAAGCCGGGTCGGCGAGACAGCCTCCACGAAGTCCTGCCAACGAAGCCGTATCCATGAAGGAGAACAGGAATGTCGAAAGTCCTTGTCATCGGTGCCCATCCGGACGAGGCGGACATGTACGCCGGTGGAACCGCGGCGCTGCTGGCCCGCGCAGGCCACGCGGTGAAATTCGTGTCGCTGACCAACGGTGACGCGGGCCATTTCACGATGGAGCCGGTGCCGCTGGCCCGGCGCAGGGCCGGGGAGGCCGTGCGCGCGGCCGAGGCGCTCGGCGTGCTGGAGTACGAGATCCTCGACGTGCACGATGGTGAGCTCGAACCCTCCGTCGCGATGCGCAGAAAGGTGATCGAGCTGATCCGCGAGTGGCGGGCGGACGTGGTCGTCGCCCTGCACGGCGAGGGCCCCGGTCACCCGGACAACCGGGCGGCGGGACGTCTGGTGGCCGACGCGGTTGCCTTCTGCACGACGCCCAACGTGGTACCCGGCAGGCCCGCGCTGGAGCGCCAGCCGCTCTGCCTGCTCATGATGGACTACGCCACCCCGGGTTTTCACCGGCACGACATCGCGGTCGACGTCGACCCCGTGATCGACAGGAAGCTGGACGCCTGCGCGGCACATGCCTCGCAGTTCTTCGAGTACTCCCCGCAGGCGCGGGGACTCACCGCCCTGGTGCCCGCGGAGGACGCGGTCGAGGAGCGCCGCGCGTTCGTCCTCGCCAACTGGGAGGAGTTCATGATCGCGGATGACGGCATGCGCCCCGCCCTGGCCAAGCGGTACGGCGACGCGCACGCGCAGCGGGTCCGCCACGCGGAGACCTTCCAGCTCGCCGACTACGGCCGTACCGTGCCCGACGAGGAGCTGCCCCTGCTCCTCGACGTCTTCGGCGAGGGCCTGGCCGCCGGGGTCCGCTGAATCGGAGCACCCGGGTCATGTGAGGCGCCGCCCGCCTCGCGCGTGACCGTTGCCGGGCGGCCCCGCGGCCCCGCGGGCCCGCCCGCTGAGCCGTGCGGGCCGCCTTCCGCGTGCCCGTTCCCGCCTCCCGCGCCGCTCTCATCTGGGGCGCGGGCGGCTGCTCCACCTGGGTTTGCGGAACAGGTCGCGGCGCTCCAGGAGGTAGGCGAGCTTCGAGGCGGCGGTCCGCACCGCCTCCTCGTGCCGGTGCCGCTTGTCCGGGACGACACCGCTCCAGCGTTCGAGCAGGCGGGCCATCTCATCGGCGACCTCGCCGATCACGCGATAACGGGTCCCGAAGGCGTAGAGGTCGCCGTGGACCTCGTTCACCAGGTCCTCGTCGACTCCTCGGGTCAACGGCCTGATCTTCTTGAGGATGTCGGCGTCCATGGCCGCGGTGACCGGCGCGCGCCTGGCGTCTCCCTCGGGAACCATGATGAGCGCCCTGATCCTGGCCACGGCCAGGGCCCGCTCCGGCTGCGGGGTCGAGGGGTGCTCTGCGAGGTCGAGCAGGCGTCTGAGGGTCTCCTGTGTCTTGTCGTCGAACATGGAGGCCCGCTCCGCCCTTCTCGTCCTCGTGGCATGCCGTACAGGTGCGACCACATGCTATTCGACGGGGCTCACCCGGTGGCGGCCTTGCGGTGCGGGTAGACGTGCTCCAGCTCGTGGTCCACGGGCAGGACGCACCGGCGGCCGGCCTCGATATGGGAGCAGCGGGACGCGTCGAGCCGGCGTGGGAGCGGCCGCCCCTCTTCCTGCCCGGTTTCACCGTCTGCGGCAGGCTGGTGGGTCATGGGCGCGCATCCTCCTGTGACTGCCTGAACGGAACGCTCCAAACGGCGCCGGGCACGGGCACGGCCGCCGTGACCGGCGGGCGGGCCGTGCGCGAGGTCCGTGGAACCCGTGGAGTCAAGCAATCTATCTCCGCGGGTTCCGTGTGCCCAGGACCGGCGATTTGACGCCCCCCTGCTTGATCATTGTCAGGAATCGGCACCCATGGGCGGATATGTACCTTCACTGCCCGTTCTCATGCCCACCGACGCGCCCGCACGGGAACCAAGGTCGACGATCACTCGTTCGCCGTTTCGGTTACGTCACCACAACAGGAGAGAGATATCCGTGGTCTTCAAACGGCTGCTGGGAGCCTTCGGCATCGGAGGTCCCTCGGTGGACACCGTCCTGGCCGTGTCACACGTCTCGCCCGGCGGTTCCCTGAGCGGAGAGGTCCGGATCAAGGGCGGCGACTCCGACGCCGAGATCGAGTATGTCGGCCTCGCGCTGGTCACCAGGGTCGAGACGGAACACGAGGAGGGAGAGCACAGCGGCCTCGGGGAGTTCTTCCGCACGGAGGTCTCCGGCCCCTTCGTGCTGCGGGCGGGTGAGGAGCGCGCCATCCCGTTCGTGATCCCGGTGCCGTGGGAGACTCCGCTCACCCAGGTCGAGGGGGTGCCGCTGCACGGCATGGCGATGGGCGTCCGCACCGAGCTGTCGGTCGCCAGGGCCGTGGACAAGGGTGACCTCGACCCCTTCTCGGTCGCGGCCCTGCCCTCCCAGGAGGCCGTCCTGACGGCCTTCTCCCGGCTCGGCTTCCATTTCAGGGGCGCCGACCTGGAGACCGGCCACCTGTACGGAGTGTCGCAGCAGCTGCCGTTCTACCAGGAGATCGAGTTCCACCCGCCTGCCCAGTACGCGGGCCGGGTCAACGAGATCGAGCTGACCTTCGTCGCCTCCCCGTCGGGGCTTGAGGTCATCCTGGAGGCCGACAAGCGGGGTGGACACGGCTCGGACGACGCCTTCGGGCGTTTCCAGGTGACCCACGAGCAGGCCCTGCGGATCGACTGGGCCGGCGAGATCACCGGCTGGCTGAACGGCCTGGCCGGGCATCACGGCGGCCAGCACGGCCACTATGAGGAGCACGGCCACCACGGCGGCCACTATGACGGCCACCACGAGGAGCACGGCCACTACGGCGGCGGTGCGATCGCGGCGGCCGGGATCGCGGGCCTTGCGGGCGGGTTCCTCGCCGCCGAGGCGATCGACGAGATCGGCGACTTCTTCGAGGGCGACGAGGAAGAGGACGAGTGACCGCGGGGCGGGCCGCCCCGTCGGGGTGGCCCGCCCCGTCCCTCAGGGCCCCCCTGCCAAGCCCATAAAACCGGCCCCGTGGAGCTCTATCTCCTCGGGGTCCGCAACGCTCCGGAATCCCCCTCCTTCCGGCATAAGTCGCATGTGGATGGCACCGAATGCCCGCGGAAAAAGGCGGCCATAACGCGGTGACGTCATATCACTGAGGTAGGGATTTTTTGCCACATTCCTCACATGTGCCTCGACAAATACCTTGACAGCACCCCTCACAAGGAGTGCATATGTTGAGTAAACGCTCTCTCCTGGCCGGCGCCGCCGTCGCGGCGCTCTGTGTGGCGGCCAGCGTCTCCCCCGCCGTCGCCCAGTCCGCCCCGCTGGCCGCGCAGCCCTCCCCCTCGATGATCGAGGCACTCCAGCGCGACCTCGGCATCACCGCCGAGCAGGCGGTCACCCGGCTGGCCAACGAGGCCCGCGCCGCGAGCACCGAGGCCACCCTGACCAAGACGCTCGGCGACAAGTACGCGGGGGCCTGGCTCAACGCCGACGCCTCCCAGCTCCTCGTCGCGACCAGCGACGCCGCGACCGCCAATGCCATCAGGGCCAAGGGCGCCCAGCCCGTGGTGGTCAGCCGTACCCTGGCCCAGCTCGACGCGCTCAAGGAGCGTCTCGACCGGGCACCGGCCCAGGCGCAGGCGGGCGCGTCCCTCTGGTACGTCGACGTCCCCACCAACAGCGTCGTGGTGCTGGCCAAGCAGCAGGCGTCCGCTGACGCCCTCGTCGCGGCGGCCGGGGTCGGCGGCGACGCCGTACGGGTGCAGGTCTCCGCGGAGCAGCCCCAGACCTTCGTCAACCTCAGGGGCGGCGACCCGTACTACATCGGCGGCAGCCGCTGCAGCATCGGCTTCTCCGTCACCAGGGGGAGCACCCCCGGCTTCGTCAGCGCGGGCCACTGCGGCAGGCAGGGCCAGACCACCAGCAACCCCTCCGGTACCTTCCAGGGCTCCTCGTTCCCCGGCAACGACTACTCCTGGGTCGCAACCCCGGGGCACACCCCTCAGCCGTGGGTGAAGTCGGGCAGCAGCAACGTCATCGTCAAGGGGTCGACCCAGGCCACCGTCGGCGCCTCCATCTGCCGTTCCGGCTCGACCACCGGCTGGCGCTGCGGGACCGTCCAGCAGCACAACACCTCCGTCACCTACTCCCAGGGGACGGTGTCCGGCGTGACCCGCACCAACGTCTGCGCCGAGCCGGGTGACTCCGGCGGCTCGTTCATCTCGGGCAGCCAGGCGCAGGGCGTCACCTCGGGCGGCTCGGGCAACTGCAGCTCAGGCGGCACGACCTACTACCAGCCGGTCAACGAGATCCTGCAGGTCTACGGGCTCACGCTCAAGGTCGGCTGACCGCTCTCCTCTCCTCCCCCGCTCGTCTCCCACGAGCCACCCCCCAGGCCGAGGAGGCCCACAAAGTGGTAAGAATCCTTCGTTTGACCATCACCTTCGTCCTCGGACTCGCCTTCCTGGCGACTGTCTCCCCCGCCCAGGCGGGGACCGCGGCGAAGGCGACCTCGGGCAACGCCACCGCCGTACGAGTGCTCAAGTACGACGCCAGCCGCGCCGCCGAATTCCGTTCCGCCATCGACCAGGCGGCGCAGATCTGGAACTCCAGCGTGACGAACGTGCGCCTGGTGGCGGGCAGCCCGGCCGACTTCGTCGTGTACGCGGACGGCGGCTGGCCACGCACCCAGCCGACCAGTCTCGGCCGGGGCACGATCTGGATGGGCAGGCAGGCCACCGCGGAGGGCCACAACCCGCTGCGCATCGCGGCCCACGAGATCGGCCACGTGCTGGGGCTGCCGGACCGGCGCACCGGTCTGTGCACCGATCTGATGTCCGGCGCGAGCGCCGGCACGAGCTGCACCAACCCCAATCCGAACGCGGCGGAGAAGGCCGAGGTCAACCGCAACTTCAGGGGCTTCACCCCGGCCGTCGACTTCGGCAGGATCTACGTCGACAGCCCGGAGCTTGCGGCGCAGTAAACGGTTCCGCCGACGGCCCCTGACGGGGGTCGCGTGAGCGGGCATCGAGATCATCCGGCTGGTCCGGCAGAGCGCTCTGCCGGACCAGCCTTCGCCGTCCTCCCCGCCGCGCTCAGGCGTCAGCCACTCGTTTCACGCCTGCTGATCGCACCCGGCATTTGTTTCCATTCCGCCGCGCTCCGACCATCCGCTTCTTAACGCCTCATGTAACCGGCATTTCTCCCCAGGCTCACCGGCGAGCGCCGCCGCCTGTCATCACCGGAAACGACGGCGAGATACGGATACCCGGAAAAGCACAAGAAGTGATCCGTCTTCCTTTTTTCGTGCCCTGCGAGATATTCCTGACGGGGACGAGTCGCCGGATCTCGGCGCCTCACGGAAGTCAGGAGCATCATGGATATGTCGGCTACCTCCGCACAGGCGAAGGAGAGCGGTTCCATGGCGAAGCAACCCGGCGGCGAAGACGGCTGGTACGTGGACGACCGCTGCATGAACTGCGACGTCGCCCGGCAACTCGCCCCGGGGTTGATCGGCGAACTCGACGGTCGTTCGGTGATGCTCCACCAGCCGTACGGCGCGGCGGAGACCGGGCAGGTGCACGCGGCCGCCTTCGCCTGCCCGACCCGGTCGATCCGCCACTCATCCCAGGCGCCGGATCCGGAGGCGGACCCCTTCCCGATCGCCCTCGACGACGACGTTCACCTGTGCGGGCACAACTCCCTGCACACCGCGGGAGCCAACTCCTACCTGCTGCGCCGCCCGTCCGGGACCATGATGATGATCGACACCCCGCGCTGGGACCGTGCGCTGGCCGCACGGTACGAGACGCTGGGGCCCGTCACCGACGTGCTGCTCACGCACCGCGACCACGCCGCGCACGGCCGTCGCTACGCCGACCGCTTCAGCGCCCGCCTGTGGATCCACGAAGGCGACCTCGACGCCGCGCCGGACGCCGACCAGGTGATTCGGGGCATCGACCCGGTCGAGGTCGCCGAGAACGTCATCGCCCATCCCCTGCCCGGGCACACCCTGGGCAGCGTGCTCTACATCGCGGACGAGCGATACTGCTTCAGCGGCGACAGCTTCTACTGGTCGCGTACCACGAGGGACCTCGAAGTGGCCGAGAGCGTCACCTGGTACTCCATAGAGGAGTTGGCCGCCTCCCTGGCTCGCACGGCCGACCGCCTCCGCTTCGAGTGGCTCCTTCCCGGCCACGGCGACCGCAGGCGGCTTCCGGCCCAGGAGATGGCGCGGCGGCTGAACGGGCTCACGGCACGCGTGCAGGCGCTCCGGCCTAGGCCCGTCGACTTCTCCGCCCTGCGATGGTGAGCGCCTCGCCGGAGCGGGCGCCACGGGCTCAGCTCAGGGACTTCTCGAAACAGCGGGAGCCCGCGAGCCGCTCGTAGGGTGGGAAGAGCGGGATGGCGGTGTAACCCTCCCGCTCGTACAGCCGCACGGCGTCCGGCTGGCGGTCCCCGGTCTGCAGGATGATCCTGGAGGCGCCGAGCGCGCGGGCCGCGTCCTCGGCCGCGGCGAGCAGCGCGCGGGCCACCCCCGTGCCGCGGCGGGAAGCCGCGACGAACATCCGCTTGAGCTCCACGTCGGCGCCGAGCCTTCGCAGCGCGACGTGACCGACGGGAAGGTCCTCCGCGCCCGCGTAGGCCACGCCGGTGTAGAGCACGGTCTCCGACTCGACGCTCATGCCACGAGGCAGGTAGTCGGGCCTCTCCGCGAGCCGGTCGGCGTACCTGACGCTCATCTCCTCCGTCATCGCCCCGCGCAGCGCGACGGCCGCCTCGTCGTCCCAGCCGACCGTTCTGACCTCGATGACGTCGGTTCTCTCCGCGGATGCGGTCATCTGGCGTTTCCTGCCTTTCGCTCACCGGCCTCTCGCATGCCGTGTCCGAGGGTATTGTCCGCCACGGGTCAGCCGAGAATCCTGGCGGCCCCGAAGCCGGCGGCCAGTTCCGCTCCGGTCTCGAACCTGGAGGGCGCGAAGGCCGCGAGGCGGGGGTCGACGTCGTCGCCGATGAGCAGCCTGGCCACGTGGTCTCCCCACGCGGGGGCGAGCTTGAACCCGTGGCCGCTGGTCCCAGCGTCGACGTAGACGCGCTCGCTCACCTGCCCCGCCACCGGCTGCCAGTCGGGGCTGACGTCGTACAGCGAGGCCCAGCCACCGACGGGTACGGCCCTGCGGCGGGCAGGGGACCGCCGAGCGGCCGCGGCGGCGAGCCTGTCCGTCTCGTCGGGGGCCACGGCGCGGTCGAAGTCGTCGGGATCGGCCGGGGAGGCGGGCACCACACCGCCGACGAGATACTGGGTGCGGGGCTGCGGGGTCGAGTAGTAGCCCCCGGCGACGTCGATCAGCACGTGCGGCACGAGCCCCGCCGTGTCCGCGGGATCGTGCTCCAGGATCGCGACGACGTGCCGTTCGACGGTCAGCGGCAGGTCGACCCCGAGCGGCCGCAGCAGTGGCGCGGTCCACGGCCCCGCGGCCACCAGCAACACGCCCACATGATGCACGGATCCGTCGGCCGTCGTGACGGCCACCCCGTCCGCGCCCTCGTCGATCGCGACCACGGGCCGGTCGGAGTGGATCTCGGCTCCGTGTCCGCGGGCCGCCTCGGCGAGACCGAGCGTGGTGGCGAAGGGGTCGGCGTAACCGGCACCCGGCTCCCACACCGCGACCGCGACACCCTCGGTGTCCAGGTGGGGCAGGGCCTCGGCGGCGACGAGCTCACCGCCGATCCCGAGGCGGGCCGCCGTGTCCCTCGCGGTCAAGACGTCGTCGGGGCCGTGCAGGTAGAACGCTCCGGTACGGCGGAAGCCCGACTGTCCTCCGCCGGTCCGCTCGCCGAAGTCGGCGAGGAAGGCAATGCCGTCACGGGCCACCTCGGAGAGGAAGGCGTCGGTGTAGTAGGCCCGGCAGATGGCCCCTGACCGGCCCGTCGGCCCCGAGGCGGGGGTGCCCCGGTCGAAGACGACGGTCGAGACGCCTCTGCGTGCCAGGTGGAAGGCCGCGCTGACCCCATGGATTCCAGCTCCGATGATCCCGACGTCGTACGTCACAGCACACCACACCTCTCAAGTCACGGTTTACCCCGACAAAACACCTATTAAACAGATAGGAATACCAGACATTTCGACAACCGAACCACCCCGGCGGCCCCCCGGAGGGCACGAAAGGTCAAGGAGACCGAGGATCGCCGCGAGGAACACCTACAGAGCGACTGCGAGGAGTAAGGCGGTCATGAACCCCACCCGCCTCCTCCGGGCGTCCGATTTCATAACCCCTGACACATCTGCGGACCGCCCGCAGGGGTGCCCGGGTGCGGCGAGACAATACCGAGCCCCGCGTGTACGAATATCAATAATAATTCACATGAAAGGGTGCACATGGTATACGTAAGTCCTTGCCTCGAATATCCTCCTCAGCAGGAAAAGAGACATGACAGAAACCCCTCAAGAGCCCAACCCGACCAACCGAAAATTCTTGATCTGGTTCGCCTCTAATTTCCGAACCATCTGTTTCGTCTTCGTAGTGATCTGCGGCATCGGCAGCTTCGTGTCCGCTTACCTGAACGGGGAACCCCAGATCGCCGAAGTCGGCGACTGTATGACCGGGGCCACGACCGAGGAACTCAAAGTGGTCGAATGCGCCGACCCCGCCGCCACCCTCAAGGTCGCGGGCCGCCTCACGGACAAGGAGGAGCTGGAGTGGCGGGAGGATGGGGGGAAATCGATCTGCTCGCCCTTCCCTGGAGCGGATCAGTCCTACTGGCGCGGCGAGCCGGGCGGGAAGGGTTTCGTGCTCTGTATGGTGCCCAAGTAGCAGCCCCGCTCCACGCGGCTCGTGTTTCTCCCGCGAGACGCGAGCCGTACGACGGGCGGACCGTAGTCGCTCCCTTTCCGACCGCCCAACGCTCTGGGGGCGGCTGAAGCGATCCGCCCAGGTCAGCACAGGTTGATCGCCGTAGTCGAAGCGTCGCTTTCAAAAGAGTGCCCCACCTGCCAGCAGCTGCTACCAACCCAGGAGTCCACTCAACGGCTTACTCCTAGAACTCATCAGGAGCGCAGAGCTGAGGTGGAGGCTGCGCCCCACGGGGAAGGACCTCCCCCGTGGGGCGCCAGTTTCGATGAGACACCCGATCCCTCTGGGTGCCCCCAGGCTCCGCTCGCTCTCTCCAGCCCCCGGTGCTCTCCCGGGCGCCGGGGCGGTGAGAAGTTGAACGGGCCTGACCGGCGCCGATGGGCGGTGGGCAACCCGGATGGCCCGGTGAGCGGCTCACTGGTCGTGGTTTGTGGTGCTGTCCGGTAGGTGGAACCACACCGCGTTGCCCGTCTCGTCGTCGTGGTGGACACCCCAGCGGGCCGAGAGCAGCTCGACCATCAGCAGGCCGCGCCCTCCGTCGCCGTCCGGCGTCGCCGCCCGGACGAAGGGAAGGCTCACGGCCGAGCCGTCGTCGATGACCTCGACATGGACCACGGTGCGGGTTCGGTCGTCGGAGCCGCTGGACAGGGCCACGCACACCGTCACCGACCCGTACGGCCCCCCGCCCGGACTCGGAGTGCACGATCGCGTTGGTGACCAGCTCACTGAGCAGAAGAAGGACGTCGTCGAGAGCGGAGGCGGCGATCCTGCCGGACAGCAGGTCACGGACCCACTGACGGGCGATGGGCACCGAGGCCGGGAGGCCCGGGAAGTCGGCGTGACCGAGCGGGCGCAGGACGGCCCAGCGGGACGAGGCCGTACGGTGGCGCTCATAACGGCACATGAGCCGCGAAACCGCCGAAGGCTGGGGCGGGTTCATGCGGCGGCCGCCATGGCGATGATGTCGGCGGCGTTGTCGGCCTCGGCCCACACCCACGAGCCCGGCATCCAGATCCGCGCCCACCACGGCCGCCAGATGAACACCCATTCGCGGGCCCGGCGGATCACCACCACCCGGATCCGAGTCCGCCCCATCGAGACGACCTCCAGGATCGGCTGCCCGACCACCGGCAGCACCAGCGTGCTCCCCACCCCGATCCGATACAGATCCCGCCCCAACCGCACCAGATGATCGAATTGTTCCTGCGAGCAGCTTTCTGTCATTTGCCGGATTTCCTTCCCCGCCGTGCGGTGTGCCCGCGCATTCATGGACCCTCGAAACACTTACCGCCACATGAAACGAACCCATCGGCGATCCGTAATTGAATCGTTGCCCCGAGTGGCGAGATTTGGGTGTGCGTGGCGCCACTCTGTGTGACCATCGCCAGCGTGCTCTTGAGGTTGCCATTTGGCAACTGCCAGAAAGCAGCTGCCCGAGTTTTCCTTTTAGTGGTGCCCCAAAAGGGCATTGTCAATGAAAGCGACAAAAGTGATGAATCGCGATGGAAAGAGTCCAACCGTCAGGCGACGTCGGCTGGCCGCTGAGTTGCGGCGCATCCGCGAGGAAAGAGGGCAGACCATAGATCAGGTTGCGGAGCAGCTGGATTGGCATGCGACCAAGCTCAGTCGCTTCGAAACCGGCCGCCGCGCCATACAGCCGAGTGATGTACGGGCACTGCTTGCCGTATACGAGGTCAAGCCAGAAGAAAGCGAGGCGCTACTCGTCCTGGCGCGCGAAGCTCGGCAGCGCGGCTGGTGGCACGCCTACGGGCAAGCCGTACCCGAATGGTTCGAGGTCTACGTGGGTCTGGAGTCTGAAGCGTCGTCTCTTCACATCCACGAATGCGAGTTCGTCCCTGGACTGCTTCAAACCGAGGACTACATACGGGCGGTACACCGAGCCGCGCAGATCGGGGCTTCGGAGGAGGAGATAGACCAGCGAGTGGCCGTACGAGTCGCACGGCAAAAGATCCTCAGAGGAGACGATCCGCCGCACCTGTGGATGATCGTCAATGAGGCGGTCATCCGGCGCATGGTGGGCGGGGCCAATGTGATGCGCGACCAGCTCGCGAAGATGGTCGAAGCGGCGGACATGCCGAACGTGACGCTCCAGGTGCTTCCCTTCGCCGTTGGTGCGCATCCCGCGATGGGCGGAGGGTTTCACCTGCTCGGATTCGGATCTCCTGAGACCGATGTGGTCTACATCGAGTATCCAACAGGGACGATTTATCTGGAGAAGCAGCCAGAAGTAGAGCGATATAAGCTGATATTCGACCACTTGCGCGCCGCAGCTCTGCCGACCGAGGCGTCGAAGGCAGCCATCGCACGCGTGGCGAGTGAGCTCGCACCGTAGTGACCGGGCAAGGCAGAAAGGGATGCAGGATGACGGAGAATCACCTTGTGGACCTGTCCCGTGCGGAGTGGCGGAAAAGTTCGCGCAGCAACGGAAACGGGGGTGCTTGTGTGGAGGTCGCACGCAACCTTCCCAGGGTCGTAGCGGTGCGGGATAGCAAGGACCCTCACGGCCCGGCTCTGATCTTCTCCCCCGATGGATGGCGAGCTTTCGTCGGAGGGGTCAAAGACGGCGAGTTCGACAGCACGAACGATGTGCCCGACGGCGCGAAAGGTACGAACTGACCGTTTCCACAGGTCGACACCTTTTGCCAGCAGTTCGATGAGATTGTTGGCGTGCAGGCTGTTATGACTGGCCCTGACCGCCCCTCCGGCGGATCCGACGCGTGAGCGATGTGTGAGTACGGCTCCGCGCCGAAAGGCCTGTGCCACCTCGCGAAAACGGAAGTGGACACCGGGCTGGGGTGGGCATCGAGTGCTTCACCGAAGCTGGCGCCCCACGGGTGGGGTGGCCCTTCTTAGGTGGGGGATTTCCACCTCAGCCCTGCGCTCCTTCCAGAACGTGAGGCTTCAGCTGCGGCGATCGGCCCTGAACCGAACCTGCCACCGATTGCTTCAGCCACCACCGGAACACTGGACGGCGGGAAAAGAGAGCGACTACGGCCCGCAGGCCGTACGGCCAGGAAGCAGTGCGCGGAGGGGGGCGGGTGGTCCGGCCGGCGTCTAAAAGGACAGAAACCCCCGCGCCCGCCAGGCCGAAGGCCTGTTCTCACCAGGCCGCAACCAACGACGGCCGGCCGGACCACCCGCCCCCCGCAGCGCGAACCAACCTGAACAACCCACCCCAGCACGAACCAGGCCCCACCACAAACACCCCGCAGCACGAACCACCCCCAGCACGAACCAACCGGACACCTCAGCCCGTCATGTTGACAGCCTCCGAGGTCTGAGCGGCGACCAGGGCCGCGTACCGGCCGCCTCTGGCGAGCAGCCCGTCGTGGGTACCCCGTTCCACGATCTTCCCCTGGTCGACCACCAGGATGAGATCCGCGTCCTTCACGGTGCTCAACCGGTGAGCGATCACGATCCGTGTCTGAGTCAGCCAGCCGAGGTTCGCCTCGATGCGCGCCTCCGTGGTGCTGTCAAGGTGACTGGTCGCCTCGTCGAGCAGCAGGACCTTCGGCCGGGACAACAGCGCGCGAGCGAGCGCGAGCCGTTGTTTCTGCCCGCCGGACAGGCCGCCCCCCTCCATGAGCAGGGTCTCGTACCCCATGGGCATCGCGCTGATCTCATCGTGCAGGCAGGCGAGCTCGGCGGCCTGGATGACCCGCTCCATCGGCGCGTCCGGCGCGTTGAGCGCGATGTTCTCCCTGATCGACCCGGTGAACAGCGACGGCTCCTGCGTGACCACGCCGAACTGGCGCCTCAGCGAACGGAGGTTCAGCTCCGACAGCGGCACCCCGTCGTAGCTGAGCTGCCCCTCCGACGGGGTGTGCAGCGCCAGCAGCAACCGGGCCAGAGTGCTCTTGCCCGCTCCCGACGGCCCCACCAGGGCGATCTTCTGTCCCGGGCTGATCGACACCGAGATGCCGCGAAGCGTCCACGGCCCGCGCGGGTCGTGCCGGAAGCCGACCCCGTGCAACTCGACCGATCCGCGAAGCCTGAGCACCTCGATGCCCGCGGTCGGCTCCGGCTCGGAGGCGAGGATGTCCGACAGCCGGTCGAAGTGCGCCCCCGCCTGCTGGAGCCCCTGCAGGCTGGCCATCAGCGAGCCGATGGGGGTCAGCGCGGCGGAGGCGAGGGCGTTGAGCGCGAGCAGCGCACCCAGGGTCAGCTCCCCGTCGAGGACCCGCCACGCGCCGACCCAGAGCAGTGCAAGCGGGGCCAGCAGGCGCAGGGTCCCGAGAGCGGCCTCGAGGAGTCCCTGGGCCAGGCCGCCCCGCATGTCGGCGTTCAGCTGGGTGGTGAAGTGCCTCGACCACTGCTCGACCGCGCGGTGCTCGGACCCCGAGGCCTTCAGCGTCTCGATGCCGCCGATGGCCTGGACGAGCTGACTCTGGGTCGCGGAGAAGGCGCTGAGCTCCTCCTGGGTGAGAAGGCCGACCTTGCGCGCCGTGGCCAGCAGCAGCAGCACCTGCGTCGCCGCGAAGGCGAGCAGGCAAAGACCGAAAACCGTGTCCCAGCTGAAGACGAGGATCAGGTATCCGACGGCGAGCGGCCCGTCGAGCAGCGCGGACAGGACCTGGCCCGTGAGCATGTCCCGCAGCACCGCCACGCTTCCCGCGCGCGTCATCAGGTCGCCCTTGCCGCGTAACGCGAAGTAGCGGTACGGCAGGGCGACCAGGTGGGAGACCACACCGCCGGTCAGCTCGGCGTCGGCGCTCGCTCTGATGGCGACCAGCAGGACGGAACGGAGATATCCGACCGCGAACTGGGTCGCGGCGGCGAGCACCAGCCCGGCGCCGATCAGGGTCAGCAGTCCCTGCGCTCCCGCGGGCAGGACCCGGTCGACCAGCGCCTCGGAGAAGAACGGCAGCGCGAGGCCGAGCAGTTGCAGCAGCAGTGACGTCAGCAGCACCTGGGCGAGCAGGCCCTTCCTGCGCACCAGCAGCGCCCGGACGAACCGGCGGCGCCAGGCGGCGCCCGCGGTCGAACGGCCCCGCGTGAAACCGGGTCCCGGCTCGAAGGCGAGCAGCACGCCGGTGAAACCCTCGTCGAACTCCTCTGGGGTGAGCCTGCGGCGGCCACGGCCGGGATCGACGATGTCGACCCGGTCCTCCGCCCAGCGCTCCACGACCACGAAGTGCTTGAACTCCCAGTGCACGATCGCGGGCATCGGCACCCGGGCCAGGTCGGCCGGGGCCAGCGAGAAGGCCCGCGACGTGAGCCCGCACTCGACGGCCCCCTCCCGCAGTGCCTTGGCGCTGAGGCCGTCCCTGCCGATCTGGAGCCGGTCGCTGATCTCCTGCAGCGAGACACGCCGGCCGTGGTAGGACAGCACCATCGCCAGGCAGGCGGCCCCGCACTCGGTCGCGGTGTTCTGCAGCACGACGGGCACGCGCCTCATGCCCCGGCTCCCATCTGTCCCCACAGCAGCAGGGCGAACGCGATCCCGGCGGCCAGCAGCAGCACGACGACCGCCCACAGCGCGACCAGCGTGCCCGTCCTGACCGTCAGCGGGACGTCCTCGCGCCTGGCCGAGTTCCGGTAGCGGCGCAGGGACTCCTCACGGTAGATGCCGCCGCTCACGACCAGTGCCATTCGATCGAGGCCTGGCCGCGCCGCCCGGCCAGCCATTCGGAGAACGCGACCCGTCCCGCGGCGGCCAGTGTCCGCTCGTCCGGCCTCGCGGCCGTACGGGTCAGGACGACTCCGGCGAGGAAGGCGCCGCCGTACGGCACGGGGCCGACCACGGCCTCCGGCGCGGCGTCGCGGAGCGGTTCGGGAAGCTCGAAGGCCAGGCGCTCGGCGATCGTCGTCTCGGCGCCGTCCGCCGCCGCGAGAGCGGCGAGACCTCCGTCGTGGATCCGCGCGAGGTCCCCGGCACGGGCGGCGACACGGCTCTCGGGCCCGGTTACCCAGATCGCGCGTACCAGGTCGAACGTCCGGGGATCCGCCTCGAGGCGGGCCGGTCCGAGTTCGGCCTCTTTTCGCCGCCGGAAGCCCCTGCGCCGGGCTATGCCGCGAATGTAGGTCTCGAACTGCTGCGGCGTCATGCCCATCTCGGCCAGCCAGGCCAGCATCGCGGTGCGATCGTGCAGGCCCCGGCCCCTGCGGAACTCGTCGGCCGCGGCCTGCAGGTCCTCGTCGCCGACCGGCTCGGTCTCGTTCTGGACCTCGTTGAGGATCAGGCACTGGTCGACGATCTCGTCGTGCGGGGTGGTGTCGCGGCGCGACAGTGATTTGATCATGGTCAACGCCTGGGCGACCGACAGGTGCACCTCGTCGACGCTGACGAGCTGGCCCGCCGCCCAGTGCGTCGAGTGGTCGATCAGCCAGGGCACGCCGTCCTCCGCCTGCGCGGTGAGGGCGACCGTCCCGCCCTCCGGGTCCTCGACCAGGAGGTCGAAGTCGATAACCGGGGTACCGGGCCGCTCGTCGACGACGAGCTGGGCCCGCAGGCCCGGGTGGTCCTGGGCCCACGTGGCGACGGCCCGCCTGGCCTCCTCGACGTGGGCGCGGCGGCGGGGCAGGCCACGCAGCAGTCGCACGCCGGACTCGAGCGCGGTCGCGAAATCACTCATGATCCATCCTTGGTCTCCGCCTCGGCGAGCCAGTCGGCGATCGCGTCGGCGATGGGCAGCCCCGTGCGGTGCTCGACGAACCCCCAGGCGCCGTTGGGGTTGATCTCCAGGAACACGTACTCCCCCTCCGGGGTGAGGATGAGGTCGATCGCCCCGTAGGACAGGTCCAGCGAGGCGACCAGATCGGCGCACCCGCGTTCCAGCTCGGCGGGAAGCCGGTGCTCGCCGTACCGCACCCGGTCGTCGTCGTAGTGCCGCCAGTCGTCCCTGGCCGTGCGCGACGCCTGCGAGTCGATCTCCACGGCGAAGACCCGCTCGCCGACCACGATCACGCGGAGCTCGAGCGCCTTGGGAACGTACGGCTGGAGGATGACCGGCTCGTGCCTCAGCCGGTGGCGCGAGGTGAGGTGCCGCCGGGTGAGAACGGTGGTGTAGGTGCGGTGGTCGGCGCCGTCGAGGGTGAACTCGCCGGAGTTGATCTGCTTGGCGATGAGGTCGCCCCCGGCCCGCTCGTAGGCGGGAAGCAACTCGAGCGGGTCGTTGGTGTAGACGGTCTCCGGTACCGAGAAGCCGAGGGCGGCCGCCCGCGCCATATGAATGATCTTGTTGTGCGCCCTGCGTTCCGTCTCCCTGCGCGAGGGCAGCCAGCGGGCGGGCGCGAGTTCCCAGGCCCCGTCGAGCAGGAACTCCGCCTGCCAGACCGCGTGGCGGCGGTGGGAGGGCTCGGTGACGTTCTCCGCGGGCGTGGGCGGGTTCGGGCGGCGCCGCCACACCGCGCGCACCTCGGCCAGGTCGAGCGGCCCCGCGCCCGTCCCGGTGTCGAGCACGACCCGGTGGCCTTCACGGGTGAAGGCGGCGGTGAGGCTGCCGGTGGCGGGGAAGTCACCCGGATCCCACCAGGTCACCGGCACCCCGCGCCGCCTCAGCTTGGGCAGCACCATCTCGACCGCGTCGTCCTGCCGGTCGCTCAGTATCAGGATCATGTCACCTCGTCGCGGAAGAAGCGGCCTGGCGGGAGTTCCCGCGTCATGTCGAACCGCCGGCCGGACACTCGCCCGGCCGGCGGATGGATCATCGAGGGAACGGCGAGGCGGGCGAGCCCGTCTCGCCGCCTGTCACACCTCCCACTCGGCGGGGCGGCCCTTGGTGTACCAGGTCACGTGCCAGCGACCGCCGGAGATCTCGCCCAGCTCGGCCTCGGACAGCTCCGCCCCCTCGAACGGCAGGTCCTCAAGGCTGATCTTGCTCTGCATGATCGTCCCCCCCTTTTCCGTGCCCGGGCGCGGCGATCTCCGATGACCGCCGCGTCCCGGTTGCTGTGCTTACGGAAAGGACGCTAGGGACCGTCTCTTGTGATCATCTGGCGGATGACTTGCGAACCACTGGAGCAGCCGGAAACCGGCCGGTCAGGGCCGTTTCGGTGGTCTCTCGCACGGCCCCCAGAGCTCATTGGGTGTTTCGGGCAAGGGCCTGCCTCCTCCGCGGCGTCGCCCGCGCGCGACGGCTTGGGCGGCAGGCCCGAGCGGGCGCCGTATGACCGGACTCTGGTACGTGACCGCGGTCAAGGCGGTCAGCCTCTGTCATCCGGCCGAGGCATGCCTTCGGTATTCGCCCGGGGGCATTCCGTATGCGAGGCGGAACGCCCGGTTGAACACCACGCTGTCCGCGAAACCCCACCCTGCGGCGATCTCGGCGACGCTGCGGCCGGCCTGGCGGCCGTCGGTCAGATCGGCGCGACAGCGCTCCAGCCGTTGCGCGCGGATGTACCTGCCGACGGACTGTTCCTCCTGCTGGAAGAGGTGATGCAGGTAGCGCACCGAGATGTGATGGGCCGCGGCGATCAAGCCCGGGGACAAGTCGGGGCGGTCGAGGTGGTGTTGCACGAAGGACTTGATCTGCCGTACCAGCGCCTGCCGGCGGGTCTGTGGTGACACCGTGCGGGATGTGTCGGTCACCGCGGACAGGAAGACGGTCGCCAGGTCGACGGCCACCGTCTCCAGCCGGGCACAGTCTGCGGACTCCAGGGCCAGCCCCTGCTGCAGGAGTTGTTCCAGAAACCGGCCGAGCAACGCCGCCGAGCCCCGCTGAGAGGGGAACGGCCGGACTGCCCGGTCGCGCAGTAGCCGCTCGGGCAGCGGTATCACCCTGCGCGGCAGGTACAGCGTGACCGTGCGCGCCAGGCCGCCCTGGTGCAGGATCTGGGACTGAAACGGCCGGGAGGTGTCGTGGACGATCAAATCGCCGACCGTCAGCGGGGCGCGATCGCGGCCCTGCTCAAACCACATCGAACCGCTGCGGACCAGCGTCAGCATCCACAGCTCCGGATCGGAGCGCCGGATCAGCCGAGGGGTGCGCACCGATCTCATGCCGTCGCACTCCGGCGCCCCCAGCAGGACCGATCCGAGCTGCAGCATCCTCACCGACGCGTGGAAGTCGTCGGTCCGGTCACTACTGAGCTCGGTGGGAAGCAGCTGCCGGGCGGTCAGGTCGCGCCACCAGTCGAAACGTTCGGCGGCCGGCACCTCTGAATCGCTCATCTCGATCACACCGCACTCTCCTCACCCGATTGCGCTCCATGACAATGATTGCGCACCGGTGGTCAACAGATATTGCACATGACCTTTATAAGATGCTCGTGAACTGAATTTAAGCCGCACGCGAGACATCCGGGAAAAGATGGCTACGCCCGAACCGGAAAACGGAAGGGCCTGCGCCATCGAAGCGCAAGCCGAAGTCGCCGCTTGATCAACGTTTAAAGGTCGGCCCGTAACCTCACCTTCCTCCGTCGCCGGTGACGGCGACACCGGGTGAGAGAGAAGTTATTTTCCCTCAAACGGAACGGAAACAAGCCGTGAAATCATCGAGCCGGAAAGTCTCCTACGCCGTGATCACGCTGCTCGCGATCGCGGTTATGACCAGCCAGACCACGACAGAAGCCACCGTCGCGGCCCCGGCCGCGCAGACCACGGCGCCCCCCGCCCAAGCAGCACCGACCGCGCGCAGCAAGGTCTCGACTCACACGAGCGCAGCGCGCTGGTACACCCAACGGAACGAGACGTTGGGCCCGGGCAAGAACCTGAAGGCCACGAAGTGGTCGCGGCTCCCGGGTGTCCGCGTGATGCAGGTCAAGGCCCGCTGCTGGGGCAACGACTCGCAGATCAAGGTCGGCCTCTGGTTCTGGCGCAGCTCCTGGCCCCACGAGAAGGTTGCCAAGTCCGGCAAATGGGCCTGCAACGGCAATTACGGCATCGTCCGCATCTACAACGCCGGGCATTCGGACTACTGGGCGTCCTTCTCTCTTAACAAGAAGCACACCGTCGAATACTGGGTGCAGTATTACAAGTAAGTATTGGGCGCAATACTACAAGCTACAAGTAACCTGTGAGGTTTGAGGTTCCCCCGTGGAGTTGGACACCTGGACACTGGGACGTGAGCCCCGGGGAGAGCAGAGCCAGGGGGAATCGAAAGCAAGATGAGCAGCAGACACACCGATGAGCTCCGGCCCTGCGGAATGCGACCGGAGGCTCCGAGCCGCTGCCCACCGTCATCCTGCCGGCCCGGGGAACCGGCACCTTGACCGGAAACATCGTCGCCGGACGGCTGGCCGACCGGCACAACCCCGCACACGTGCCGACCGGGACCCTCATCATCACCGCCGTCGCCCTGGCCCTCACCCCGGCGGCGCCCCTCCCCGCTCACCGGGCCTACGTACCGTTCCGGAACGTCGCGCCAGGCCATACCGGTGCGGATTTTCCACACGATGCCGTTGAGGACGCGTCGGTCGTCTTCCCGGGGCGTCCCGTCCGGCCGGATGAGAGAGGCTCGCGAGGCTTCTCCCACTCCTGGTCTGCGAGTCCATGGCGGCGGATCACCTGAGGATGATCTCGCACAACCTAGATCACTTTGGGGACAGGCCCTAGGGAAACCCCCGGGTCCGTCCCCGGGGCGGCGTGGCCGTGACGCCTCCTAGCGTGAGATCACCCTGACCGCACGAATGTAGACCGGCCCCGCAGCGGACGGCTGTGGGGCGGCGAACGGAGGCGTTGTGCCACCGAACAACGACGGCAACGGAACCCCGGGCGAACCCCTCACCGTGTTCGGAGGGGGCTCGGACGACATCATTCCCGGCGAGGTGGTCCTCAGGCTCAAGCCGGAGACCGCGGGCGCCCTCACGGTGAGCGTGCCGACCGGCCCCTCCAGAGGGGGACAGGGCTTCGCCTCGGACTTCGGCGTCTCCGGACTCGACAGCGTGCTCGCCGACCTCGGCACCCGGTCGATCACCGCCGTGCACACCCCGGCCCCGCCCAGCGCGGAGCAGGGCTTCGCGGTCGCCCGGGACTTCACCCCGCTGTCCTCGACCTACAAGGTCCGTTTCGACCCCGCCAACCCCGTCACGGAGGCGGTGGAACGGCTCGCGTCGCTGGACGAGGTGGAGACGGCGGAGCCGAACCGCTACCGCGAGAGCTATGTGATCCCCAACGACCCGAGCTATGCGCAGCAGTGGGGCCTCGCGAAAATCAACTGCCCGGAGGCGTGGAACGTGACGACGGGGAGCCCCGGCGTCACGGTCGCGGTCGTCGACACGGGCGTCGACCTCAACCACCCCCAGCTCGCTCCGCTGCTGCGCCCGGGACGCGACCTGGTCGACTGGGGCCCGAACCCGGCCGTTCCCTCTCCCTGGGTGCTCGAAGGCGACTTCGCCGGGGTCGACGACGACCCGCAGGACGAGGTGGGCCACGGCACGCACGTCGCGGGCACGATCGCCTGCCTGAGCAACGACGGCACCGGGGTCGCGGGCGTGACCTGGCAGTGCAGGCTCCTGCCGGTGCGGGTGCTGGTCCGCGCCCGCAACACCGTCACGGGGCGCGTCAGCGGCATCGGCAGCTCGGCCGACATAGCCGCCGGGATCAGGTGGGCGGCCGACAACGGGGCGCAGGTGATCAACCTCAGCCTGGGCGGCTCGACCGACACGACCGTGGAGCGGGACGCCATCGCCTACGCCGTCGGCCGCGGCGTCGTGGTGGTCGCGGCGATGGGCAACGACGGCACCGGCAACCCGAGCTATCCCGCCGCCTACCCGGACGTGATCGCGGTCGGCGCGGTCGACTCAACGGACAAGCGCGCGCCGTTCTCCCAGACCGGGACGCACATCGACGTGGCCGCCCCCGGCGTGAACGTGCTGAGCACCTACTGGGACGACACCTACGCCTCCCTCAGCGGAACCTCGATGGCCTCCCCGCACGTCGCGGGACTGGCCGCGCTGATCCTGTCCGCCAACTCCGCGCTCTCCTCGGCGCAGGTCGGCCAGATCATCCGCGACACCGCCCGGCCCCTGCGCGACGATCCCGCCGACCCGGTGCCGAACGACCGCTACGGAAGCGGGCTGATCGACGCCAAGGCCGCCCTCGAGCGGGCCCGTCCGGTGCCGCCCTCACGGTTGGTCGTCGTGTGCCCCACACGGACCGTTCTGTGCCCCAGTCTGGCCATAATCAGCTGCCCCACACATATCGTCTGCCCCACGCAGATCGTCATCACGTGCCTGCGGTCGTTCCCGGTGCTCTGCCCCACGCGGACCGTCCTCGACTGCTCGCCCGTCTCGATCCGGCTGTGCCCGCCGACCCTCCAGTGCGGCGGACCCGGCGACCCTGGCCGTCCCCTGGAGACGGACTTCCAGCAGTACGACCCCTACGGGTACGACCCCTACGGAATGGGCTACACCCCATGACGTCCGCCCCTGCCACCCCTGCCTGGCGTGAGCCGCCCTCCCCCGCGCGGGCACTGGCCGCGGCGGGGGTTGTGGCCGACGCCCCCGAGGTCGCCGACCTCTCCCGATCCCACAGCGTCCACCTGCTCGCCGTACCCGGCGGGCAGGCGTACGCCGTCAAACGGCTGCGGCGGGAGGCGTGGGAGAGGGGCCGCAGCCTCGGCGCGGAGCTCTTCGTCTACCGTCTCGCGAGCTGGAGCGGCGTTCTGGCCGAGGTGCTCCCCCAGGCACTGATGATCGACGAGCGGCACCAGGTCCTCGTCCTGCGGGCGGCGGGCCGCTCCCCCGCCGTGGCGACCCCCGAACTGGCCCGGTCCCTTGGCTCGCTCGTGGCGAGCTGGCACACGGCGACCTCGGGGGTCCCCGCCCCCGCCCTCGCCTCAGCCGGCATCCTGTACCTGCCGGGCACGGCCCCCGAGAACTGGGGGATCAGAACGCAGGCCGCCGTGGAACTCGGCGGCCTGGTGGCCGCCGACCCCGCGCTGCCCGGTCTCCTGGAGGCGGGGGCCGCCGCCTGGCGTCCCCTGTGTCTCGTGCACGGCGACCTCAAGTGGGACAACTGCCTCGTCGAGGAGGGCGGGGCGGGTGTGAAGGACAGGTTGCGCGTCGTCGACTGGGAGCTGTCCGGCTTCGGGGACCCGGCCTGGGACGTCGCCTCCGTGATCGCCGAGCATCTCGCCGTCCACCGGGAGGCGGAGCCGTACGAGACGCTCGAATCACCCGTCATATCCGCATTTATGCGCTCTTATGCCATCGGTTCGTCGCTGATGAAGCACGACTTCGAACGGCGCTGCGCGCTCTTCACCGTTGCCAGGCTGATCCACCTCGCGCTGGAGCAGGCCGAGCACGCCGGTGAGGCCGGGATGGCCGGGGTAGCCGACCCGACCGTCGACGTGGCACGGCGGCTCGGGGCCGACACCGACCGGCTCACCACCCTCCTGAGCGGGATGTGCCGATGAGATCTCCCGATGACGCGCGGACCGCACTGGACCCGCCGACCCACTTCCTCGAACCCGACGTGCTGGCCGCTCTGGACCGGCTGGCCGCTCTCGTCGAGCCCCTGGACGGCGAGTTCGCGAGGGTCGCGGGGACGACCGTATGCCTGACCTCGGACGACGCGCGGGAACGGCTCGCCGACGAGCTGTACCGCGGCTGGTACACCGCCTCGCCGTCAGGCGTGCAGCCCCTGCTCTCCCCTCGCTGGGACGGCGACCTGACCTCCCTGCTGCGGGCCGCGCACGCGGGGGCGGAGCTGTTCGACCCGGGCTGGACGGTCGTCTCCGCGGCTCCCGGCGGTCACTGCCACGTCTCCAAGAACGGCCACGGGCGATCGGTGCAGCCGGGAGAGTACGTCTCGCCGCTGCGCCCCGGTGCGCCGCCCGCCCCGGGTGAACGCGTCGACGTCGTGCGCAGGCATGACTGGACCGACGAGGAGACGGGTTTCTGGTGCGCCCAGTTCCTCGAGGAAGCGCCGGAGGCGCCGTTCGGGCGCGCCTACCTCAATGTAGCCCCGGGCACGGTGGCACCGGTGCTGCGCGCGGTCACCGAGGCGCTCGAACGCGACGCCCTCCCCTACTCGCTCAAGTGCCCCGCGTCGGCGGAGGCCTACGACAGGGTGGACAGCCTGGTCCTCTATCACGGACGCGACCACGAGGACCGGATCCTGGCGCTCCTGACCGAGGTCCATGGCACGATCGGCTCGCTGCTCGGCCCGCCGGTGCCTCCGCTGACCCGGCGCGTCGCCCCCGGCATGGCACAGGCCCACGACCCGAAGGACGGCGGCAGCTTCGGGCAGAGCAGGTGCCGGGCGCTGGCCGGTGGCCTGCTCAACGCCCTGCGCGGGAACACCGACCGCCCGCGGATCCTGGCGTCCCTGGTCGAAGGCCTGCACGCCGCGGGGATCGACCCCCGCACCCCCTGGAGGACGCCGTGAACCCGTTCGTCGAGTCCGCCATGGCCATCGCGCACCGGCTGGCCGAAGAGGCGCTGCCCGCGCCCTCCGGCGTGCGCTGGCAGGGCGCCACGGTCACCGGCACCGAGGAGAACCCGCGCATCGAGCACGGCGACACCGGCGTCGACCTGTACAGCGGCGCCGCGGGCATCGGCCTGTTCCTCGGCCACGCCTCGCGATACGACGAAACGGGCCGCCTGGCCCGTCTCTCCCGCGAGGCGATCACCCACGCCCTGTCCCAGGCGCGCGCCCTCGCGGAAACCGGCAGACTCGGGCTCTACGACGGCGTCACCGGGGTCGCCGTCGCGGCGCTGTCCGTCGGCCTGCGGCTGTCAGACGCCGAACTGGTCACCGCGTCCGCCGAGCTCGCCCGCGCCGTCGCGCGGGAGCCCGCCGACGTCGCGGGCGAGCTGGGGCCCGACCTCATCGGCGGAGTGGCGGGCATCGTGCTCGGCCTGCTGCACATCTACCGCCACACCGGGTGTCCCGAACTGCTCACCGCCGCTGTGGCCGCCGCGCGAGAACTCGCCGCGTGCGCCTCGGCGGAGCCGTGGGGCAGTTCGTGGGGCCTGTGGGACTCGGGCGAGGGGGGACCGAACCTGACCGGCCTGGCCCACGGCACCGCGGGGGTGGCCCTCGCGCTGCAGGAGGCGGGGACGCTGGCGGACGATCTCCCGCTCCTCGAAACAGCCGTCGCGGCGATGCGCTACGAGCGCGGATGGTACGCGGTCGCGCACCGCAACTGGCCCGATCTCAGGCGGTCCGCGACGCGGGACGGCCACCGGCCCGCCTATCCGATCTTCTGGTGCCACGGCGCGGTGGGAATCGGGCTCGCCAGGCTGCGGGCCTACCAGCTCACGGGCGACACCCTCGCACTGGCGGAGGCCTCGGCCGCGATCCAGGCCACCCGCGACCTCACCGTCAGGGTGGGAACGGCGCTCCGGCGGGAAGAACCGGCCGACATGTCGCTGTGCCACGGACTGGCCGGGGCCGCCGAGCTGTTCCTCACCGCGGCCAGGGTGCTGAACAACGGCGATCACCTGCGCGCCGCGAGGAACGTCGGCCACATCATGCTCGGGCACCGGGACCTGGCCGACGGCTGGCCGTGCGGCATAGCGGGCGCGGGCGAGGTCCCCGACCTGCTCCTCGGCCTCGCGGGCATCGGCCTGACCATGCTCAGGCTGCACGAGCCCGACGCGACCATGTCCGCCTCGCCGACGGGCTGGTCGTAGGCGGGGAGACGGCTGTCAGCCGCTCCTGAGGACGTCCGGCTCGGCGTACGCGACTCCCTCGAGCCGTCCCGCCCTGGCCGCCGCCTCCCGTGAGCCGACGGCGTCGGGAAACAGCGCGACGAGCACGCCGGGAAGCTCGACGCGGGGCGGGAGGACGTCATCCGCCCCTGCCTCCAGCAGTCGTTCGACGACCTGACCGGGCTCGGTGCCTCCGGCCAGCCCAACCACGATTCGGATGCCCATGGCCGTATCATCCGCCCACCGCCGCGCGGGCGCGACCGGCCGCCGCCCTTTTCCCGCCGCCTCGTGCGAATCGTGCGCCGGGAGGCGCGCCGAGGTTTCGGCGACACGCTTGCCTGGGGAGGGATCGGGAGGTGAGTCACTCCCGCATCAGCGTCGCCGTGAACGCGGCGGCCAGCCCCGAGCGGGTTTTCGCCGTGCTGACCGACTGGCCGAGACACGACGAGTGGATGATCCTGACCAGTGCCCGTGTCACCGAGGGGGACGGCCGCAGCGCGGGAAGCAGGCTGGCGGCCTTCAGCGGGGTCGGCCCCTTCGGGTTCCTGGACACCATGGAGATCACCCGATGGGATCCGCCGAACACCGTGGCGGTCAGGCACACCGGCAGGCTGGTGCGCGGAACCGGCGTCTTCCACGTGCTGCCCCGCGCGGGCGGCGGCAGCTCGATCCTCTGGAAAGAGGAGCTGGACCTGCCGTTCGGCCCCGTGGGGCGGCTCGGCTGGCCGCTGGCCAGACCGTTGAGCGCGGTGCTACTGCGGCGCTCGCTGCGTCGCCTGGCCGACCTCAGTGCCCTGTGAGGTCACGTCGGGAGTCATGGGCTCCCGGGGTGTCCTGCTCCTCGCGGATGACCTCGCCGTGGATGACGGGGCCGGAGCCCCTGCCCTGGCCGCGCATCGCGTCGAAGGGCGACCCCGTTTCCCCGAAGGGGGAACCGGCCGGGCCCCGGCCGCCGAACGGCGAGCCGAGGCCTGGACCCGCGGCCGTCCTGGCGAGCGCGCTGACCCTGCGGGCGAGGAACCACGCGCCCAGCCTGCGGACCAGCGGCCTGGTGAAGGGCAGGATGCACAGGAAACCCACGATGTCGGTGACGAACCCGGGGGTGAGCAGCAGCGTGCCGCCCGCGACGATCATGGCGCCGTCGGCGAGCTCGCGGTCGGGCATCCGACCGCTCTGCAGCGCGGCCTGCAGATTCCGCCAGGCCCTGCGGCCCTCCCTGCGGACGATCCAGGCACCGAGCAGGCTGTCGGCGAGCAGGAGGGCGACCGTGGGCCAGCCGCCGATGACCTGACCGACCTGGATGAGCACCCAGATCTCCAGGACCGGGACCACCAGGAAGAGCAGGAACAGCAGTAAGCGCATCTTTTCCTCGACTCACACGACAGCCGTACGACAGTGACAACGTCCGGGGGCGGCGACGCGTTCCACGCCCGCCCCGCTTCGGCCCGGTGTTCGCTCAGCGTGTACGGCGCAGGCGCCGGGGCAGCCCGGTCACTCCCCACACGGCGACCCGCCAGAGCGCCTCCAGGATGATGCTCCGGCTCATCTTGCTGGCCCCGACGGTGCGCTCGACGAAGGTGATGGGCACCTCGGTGACACGCAGGCCGTGGTGGACGGTGCGCAGGGTCAGGTCGATCTGGAAGCAGTAGCCCTGCGACTCCACGTCGTTCAGCCCGATCTTCTCCAGGGTGGAGGCGCGGTAGGCGCGGAATCCGGCGGTGGCGTCACGGATCGGGACGCCGAGCATGATCCGGCTGTAGAGGCTGGCGCCGCGCGACAGGAGCTCCCTGGAGATGGGCCAGTTGACCACCTTGCCGCCGGGCACCCATCGGGAGCCGACGGCCAGGTCCGCTCCGTCCGCCACCTTCTCCAGCAGCTTGGGCAGCTCCTCCGGCTGGTGGGAGCCGTCGGCGTCGATCTCGACGAGGACGTCGAAGCCCTCCTTCAGCCCCCAGTGGAAGCCCTCGATGTAGGCGGCGCCCAGTCCCTGCTTTCCCGGGCGGTGCAGCACGCTGACGTGGTCGTCGTCCGCGGCGAGGCCGTCGGCGATCTCTCCGGTGCCGTCGGGACTGTTGTCGTCGGCGATCAGCAGGTGCGCCTCGGGCACCGCCGCGCGCAGCCGCCCGACGATCATCGGGAGGTTCTCTCGCTCGTTGTAGGTCGGGACGATGACGAGCACCCGGCCAGGCATCCGCTCCATCACGCCTCTCCCACCTGCTGCTCGTCGGCCCGGCCCGCGAAGGGGGCCGAGGTGCGTGTCCTGCGCCGCCAGGCGGCGGCCAGTGCGCCCGCGCCCACAGCGATCAGGAGCCACTCTGGCAGGGCTCCGACACGAGTGGCGAGGGTTTGGGCGGTCCGCACCGGCACGGTGAGGACGTTCATCGCGGGAACCAGTTCGCCGGTACGCCAGGCGATTTTTCCTTGGGGGGTCACATAGGCGGATATACCCGTGATCGCGGAGGTGATCACCGCCCTGTTGTGCTCGACCGCACGCAACTGCGACATGGCGAGCTGCTGGGCGGGCAGGTTCGTCAGCGCGTACGTGGCGTTGTTGGTCTGCACGACCAGCGGGCTCGCGCCGGTCCTCGCGGTGCCGCCGACGATGTCGTCGAAGGCGACCTCGTAGCAGTTGATCGCGCCGACGGTCACCGGGCCCAGCCTCAGGTCGCCGTCGCGGGTGCCGGGCACCGACTGCTTGCCGACCAGATTCGCCCGCTCGAACAGGGCGAGCACGAGCTCCTTAAGCGGGGTGTACTCGCCGAACGGGACCAGCTTCTGCTTGTCGTAGTAGGCGCCGGGCCCGGTGACCGGGTCCCACACCAGGCTGCGGGTCGCGCGGTTGTTCTCGCCGATCCCGACAACGGCGCCGACCAGGACGGGCACCCCGAGGTCCTTGACCGCCGCGTCGATCTGCTGGTGGGCGAAGTCGCTGCGGTAGGGGTCGATGTCGGTCGAGTTCTCCGGCAGCACGACGAGGTCGGGTTTCCTGACGGCGCCCTGCCGTACGGCCTGCGCCATCTCGTGAAGCATGCGGGTGTGGTTGCCCAGCACCACGGCGGGCTCGTCTCCCAGGGGGTTCATGCCCCTGCCGGGGACGTTGCCCTGGATGACCCCGACGGTCACGCTCCTGCCCTCGTCGCCGGGGCGGGGGACGGCGAGCGCGGCGGCTGGGACGGCCAGCGCCCCCGCGAGCGGCAGGACGACCGGGAGGGCGAGCCTCCGCGCGCCGAGCGGGCCGAGCGGGGCGGACGCCCCCTCGGAGCGGGTTCCCACCCGGGACGCCGCGATCCTGACCGCGGCCAGCGCGACCAGGCCGCCGCACAGGACGACGGCGAAGCTCACCAGCGGCGCCCCGCCGAGGGCCGCGTACGGGGTGAAGGGCGACTCCCCCTGGCTGAAGGCCACCCGCGCCCAGGGGAACCCGCCGAATGGGAAGGTCCCCCTCGCCCACTCCATCGCCACCCACAGCGCGGCGCCCCACAACGGCCACAGGGGCAGCCTGGAGGTCAGGGCGGCGCACACGGCCCAGGCCGCGTAGAACAGGCTCTCCATGGCAACCAGGCCCAGCCAGGCGTCGGTTCCGATCGGGCTGACCCAGCGCAGGGCGGGCAGCAGGAAGGCGAGGCCGCCCAGGAAGCCGAGCCACAGGGCGCGGCGGGCGCGGGTGCCGCGCACCGCCAGGACGAGGAGCGCGACGCCGAACGGCGCGAGGAACCACAGTCCGAGCGGGGGGAAGGCGAGAAAGAGCAGCAGGCCGCCCGCGACGGCGCAGACGATCCTGCCCACGAGAGCGCGGCGCCCGTGCTCGGCGGGCCCTCCTGGCGGAACGTCCGGCCCCGCGCCCGGCGCGGACGCTCCCGGCGCCGGGCCGGTCGTCTTCTCCTGCACCACGGGCGGGGCTCCTTGTGAGGTCGCGGGACGGGTTGACATCCAATCCTGACCCGTCTTTCTAGCCCGAACGGTACCGCTCCACCGCCACTCTCCCAAAGCGCGAGATCAGGGGCGGGAAAACGGCAACGGGGTGACCCTCATCACTGAAGGCCACCCCGACGCTTGCGACGCTCGCACGGGAGCGGGAAGAGGGCCCGGACCACCCTTCGGACCGGTTCCGTCCCGTCGGCGGCGAGCGCGGATTGCCGTTGTCTACTGGGTGTCCAGGCCCCTCCTGGGTCCAACCCCCCGCCCGGTTGGGGTGCCCCGCCTCGACGAAGCGCCGGCCCTGCGCCTGGCTGTACGGACGGGGTGACCCCCGTCACGGGCGCAGGAACCGACGATGCCGAAAGACGGCCAACCGGCCAGTCCCGTGCTGGACTGGGCAGCAAACTACCGACCCCAGCGCAGATGTCAACCGTGTCACCAACAGCGGAAACACCAAGTTTTCGCAGCTGGGGCATGATCGACGAGAGCCGTCAATGCTCTCATGTGATCCGATGTCGCTCAAGTCGAGCGAGCGCCTCCGGCAGCGGGCCCGTGTGCACGACGCCAAGGCGCTGGGTGGCACGGGTCATCGCGACGTAAAGATCACTCGCCCCGCGAGGCGACTCCCGCAGGATCAGCTCCGGCTCGACCACGATGACCGCGTCGAACTCGAGCCCCTTGGCCTCCGCGACGGTCATGACGGCCACCGGGGCGTCCAGGACGGCGCTCCCGCGGCCCGTGACGGCGCCGCCGACGGCCCCGTCGACGCTCCCTGCCACGAGCTCCCCGGTCTCCTCGACCGCCGACTCGGGGACGATCACGACCATGCGGCCGCCCTCGACGGCCTCGGTCTTGACCAGCCGCGGGAGAGCCTCGACCGGGGAGGCGGCCCACGGGCGGGTTCCCGTCTCCCTGACCGAGGTGGGCGCGGTGAGACCCGGCCCGACCAGCTTCAGCACATCGGCGGCCACGGCCATCAGCTCGCTCGGGGTGCGGTAGTTGACGCTGAGATGTTCCTCACGCCAGCGCCCCGCCACGTACGGGTCGAGCATCCTGCCCCAGGACCGCACCCCCGCCGAGGAGCCGGTCTGCGCGAGGTCTCCGACGATCGTCATCGAGCGGTTCGGGCAGCGCCGCATCACCATCCGCCAGTCCATCGGCGAAAGTTCCTGCGCCTCGTCCACGATGACGTGGCCGAAGGCCCAGGTGCGGTCGCCCGCGGCGCGCTCGGCGGTGGTGAGGTAGATCTCGTCGTTCAGGTGCCTGGCGGCGAACCTTTCCGCGTCCATGATCTCGGAGAGGCCGGTGAGCTCCAGCACCTCCTTGGCGTAGTTGAGCTGGTGCTGCCGCTCCTCCGCGGCGGCGGAGCGCGCCGCCGCCTGCTCCTCCTCGGCCATCCATGCCCCGGCCCGCAGCACCGACGGGTCGATGTCGCCGAGCAACTCGGCCGCCTCGTCCAGCAGCGGCACGTCGGACTCGGCCCACCAGCCCTCCCCCTTGCGCGGCGGCTCGCGCAGCAGCAGCTTCCGCTCGGCCTCACCGAGGTCGGCCGCGGCGTAGTCGAGCCGCTCGCGGGAGGTGAACAACCCGATGAGGAGCTGCTGCGGGGTCGTGTACGGCCACAGCCTGTTCAACGCGGCCTTGACGGGCTGCTCGGTGCGCAGTTCCTCACGGATGTCGGCCAGCTCGTCGTCGTCGATCGCCCCCTTGCCGATCTTGGCGGCGGCCTGCCTGGCGAGCGCGTTGAGCAGGTGGCGGACGAAGATCCCGCGGGCCTCGTTGTGGGCCCTCCTCGATCGGGACGCCCGGTTGCGCGCCGCGTCCAGGAGACGCCCGTCGAGCCTGAGGGTGTAACGGTCGAGGCGGATCTCCACCGGCTTGCGCGGCACCCGCTGCCGTTCCCGCACGGCCCGCGCGACCACCTGGGCCATCCGCGCGTCCCCCTTGAGCGCGGCGACCTCGGGACGCTCCTTGACCGTGGCGGTGATCCCGGGATACAGCTCGGCGACCGTGGACAGCAGCACGTCGGTCTCGCCCAGGGAGGGCAGCACCTGCTCGATGTAGCGCAGGAAGGTCAGGTTGGGCCCGAGGATCAGCACACCCCTGCGGGCCAGCCTCTCCCTGTGGGTGTAGAGCAGGTAGGCGGCCCTGTGCAGGGCGACCACGGTCTTGCCTGTGCCGGGACCGCCCTGCACGACCAGCACGCCGTTGAGGTCGGAGCGGATGATGCGGTCCTGTTCCGACTGGATGGTGGCCACGATGTCGCGCATCCGCCCGGTCCGCCTGGCGTCGATGGAGGCCAGCAGCGCGGCCTCGCCGTTGAGGGTGCTCACGTCCTCTTCGGTGAGGTTGTCCAGGTCGAGCAGGTCGTCGTCGATCCCGATGACCTTGCGGGCCTTGGTCTGCAGGTGCCTGCGGCGGATGACGCCCATCGAGGCCGCGGGGGTCGCGCCGTAGAATGGCTGAGCGACCGGAGCCCGCCAGTCGATCAGCAACCGCCGCTGGTCGTCGTCCGCCAGGCCGATGCGGCCTATGTAAAGGGAGCTCTGGTCGGCGTTGTCGAGGCGTCCGAAGCACAGGCCGTTCTCGACCGCCCACAGGCGTCCGAGACGCTCGGCGTACATCCCGGCGAAGCTGTCCCGCTCAGAACGGTTCTGGTGCGTGCCACCGCCGCCGCCCTGTGCCAGCACGTCGTCCAGCTGACGCTGAGTGCGTTCGCGTAGCAGGTCGAGCCGCGTGTAAAGGCCGGAGACGTACTCCTGCTCCTTGGCGAGCTCGATTTGACGGGTTGCCTTCGCTCCATTATGGTTGATACTAATGGGATACTCCGGACCATTGCGCTAGTTGTTGTGACAAACCATCACCTTAGCAGGTCCGTCGAGATGCTCGGCCGCTCCCCGGCCATCACAGGTTGATTGCACCCTCCTCCCGCGCTTGACGCAACCGACCAGGGTTCCTTAGATTCATTGGGAGTTAGGAAACTTTCCTAACTCCACCCTACGGGCGTTCTGGACGCGTGGACTCGGAGGACCTGTGACCCAGCCCACCCCCGGCACTCCCAGCCTGCTGCGGGCGATCAACGATCGGGCCGCCCTGCAGGCACTCCTGGAGCGCGGCCCGCTGACCCGCCCCGAGATCGGCGCTCTCACCGGCCTGTCCAAACCCACAGCATCCCAGTTGCTGGCCCGGTTGCAAGAAGCGGGGCTGGTCGTGCTCAACGGAATCCGCGAGGGACTGCCCGGGCGGACGGCGGAGGTCTACCGGCTCAACCCCTCCGCGGCGCACGTCGCCGCGCTGGACGTCACCCCCACGCACATCGACGCCAGGGTCGCCGACATCACGGGCACGGTGATCGGCGAACACCGGCTGCAGACCCCGGGCCGCTCTGGAGGCGACGTGGTCGAGCGGGTCCGCGCCGCGCTCGAGGGGGCGAACGCCCCCGCCGACCTGCGGCACGCGGTCATCGGCGTGCAGGGGGCGATCGACCCCGGCACTGGCAGGCTCGGCTACGCCACCAGCAAGGACATGCCCGGCTGGCACATCCCCGACCTGGTTTCCACTCTCAGTGAGGGTCTCGGCGTCCCGGTCGCCGTCGAGAACAACGTCAACCTCGTCGCCCAGGCGGAACAGGCGCACGGCGTGGCCCAGGGCCACCAGGACTTCGTGCTGCTGTGGGCCGACGAGGGCCTCGGCTCCGCGCTGGTGCTGGGCGGCAGGCTACACAGGGGCGCGACCGGGGGCGCGGGCGAGGTCGGCTACATGCCGGCCCCCGGGGCGCCGACGGCCAGGGAGGCCGGGCGCTACACCAACCACGGCTACCAGGCCCTCACCGGCGGACCCGCCGTACTCAGAATCCTCAGATCGTACGGCGTGCGCGGCGCCACCTTCGCGCAGGCCGTGAGCAACGCCGTGCGGGATTCCGAGGGCACGGGAAAGCACGCGGACAACGCCCGCGCCGGACTTCGCGACGTCGCCGCCCGCCTGGCGGTCGGCCTGGCCTCGATCACCTCCGTCATCGATCCCGAGCTCATCGTGCTGACCGGCGGAACCTTCATGTCGGGCGGTGAGACCCTGCGAGAGCTCGTCGAGCGCGAGCTCCACGCGCTGACCATCCCCCGCCCCCCGCTGCTGCTCTCCGCCGTCGAGGGCAACCCCGTGATCGCGGGCGCGCTCGACCTCGCCCTCGCCACCACCCGTGACGAGGTCTTCAGCTCGACCCTCCCCACCTGATCCCCCGCCTCACCCCCACCTTCCCCTCGTGACCCCCACACGTAAGGAGGCAGCCGTCGTGCGCCGACGCTTTCCCACCCTCGCCGTGACCGCCCTCACGGCCATCGCACTGACCGCGTGCACCGCGGGCAAGGAGAACGCCCCCGCGCTCGGAGCCGGGCGGAAACCCTCCGGCTCCGCGTCCACCGCCCTGCCCGCCGCCTCCCTCGAGCTGTGGCACGGGTTCACCTCGCCCGGCGAGGTGAAGGCGTTCGAGGACGCCGTCGCCGGGTTCCACGCGAAGTATCCGCAGATCACCGTGAAGCTGGTCAAGGGCGTACAGGACGACCAGATAACCCAGGCCGTGCGGGGTGGAAAGGTACCGGACGTCGCCTCCTCCTTCACCACGGACAACGTGGCGCAGTGGTGCAAGAGCGGAACGTTCCAGGACCTCACCCCGGTGATCGCGCAGGACGGCGTCGACATCTCGGTGATCCCCGAGGCCTCCCGCGCCTACACCGAGTTCGACGGGAAGCGCTGTGTGATGCCGCTGCTCGCCGACGCCTACGGCCTCTACTACAACAAGGCCCTGATGAAGGGAAACCAGCCGCCGAAAACACTGTCGGAGCTGGCCGAGCTCGCCAAAAAGCTCACGGTCAGGGACGCGGACGGGAACATCCAGGTCGCCGGGTTCGTCCCGAGCTTCCAGTACTACGAGAACGTCGCCTCCCACTTCGCGCCGGTCATCGGCGCCAAGTGGTACAAGGAGGACGGCACCTCGGCGATCGGCTCCGACCCGGCCTGGAAGGGGTTCCTGCGCTGGCAGAAGGAGCTCGTCGACTGGTACGGCTACGACAAGCTGAGCAAGTTCCGCAAGAGCCTGGGCCAGGAGTGGTCGGCCGACCATCCCTTCTACAAGGGCAAGATCGCCATGGTCCTGGACGGTGAGTGGCGCAACGCCATGATCGCCAACGAGGCCAAGGACCTCGACTACGGCACCGCGCCGTTCCCCGTCGCCGACGACAGGCAGGAGCTGTACGGCGGCGGCTTCACCTCGGGAACCGTGATCGGCGTGCCGAAGGGCGCGAAGAACCCGCAGGCCGCCTGGGAGCTGGTGAAGTATCTCACCACCGACACCCAGGCCCTGGTGACCCTGTCGAACGCGGTGCGCAACGTGCCGACGACCAAGGCCTCGCTTGAGTCGCCCGAGCTGAAGAAGGACGCGAACTTCCAGACCTTCCTCGACATCTTCGCGCACCCCAGCACGAGCACGGTGCCCTCCAGCGTCAGCAGCTCCTTCAACCAGGAGTCCTTCCAGGAGTTCATGAACCACTGGGAGGCGGGCTCCGTCAAGGACCTCGACGCCGGGCTCGCCGAGGTCGACAAGCGCCTCGACGACAAGCTGAAGCTCTCCGGGAGCTGATCCTCAAATGAGCGCTGTCACACGCGCGGTGCCTCGACGGCGGCGCGGCGAGGGGCGCAAGGCCCTGCTGTGGATGTCGCCCTGGCTGGTGGGGTTCGCGGTCTTCTTCGCCTACCCCCTCGCCGCGACGGTCTACTTCTCCTTCCAGCGTTACGACCTGTTCACACTGGAGTTCGCGGGCCTGGACAACTACCGCTACTTCCTCCAGGACGACCGGGTCTGGATCTCCATCTGGAACACCCTGTGGCTGGTGGCCGTCATGGTCCCCGCCCAGTTGCTCTTCGGCCTGGCGGTCGCGCAGTTCCTGACCTCCCTGAAGGCGGGCGCGGGCTTCTACCGCACGGTGTTCTACCTGCCCTCGCTGGTTCCGGTGGTCGCGGGGACGGTCTCGTTCGTCTTCGTGATGAACCCCTCAGGGCCGCTCAACCAGATCCTCGATCTTTTCGGGATCACCGGGCCCGACTGGTTCGGCGACAAGAACTGGTCCAAGCCCGGCCTGACCCTGCTGGCCATGTGGGGCATCGGCAACACGATGATGATCTTCCTGGCGGCGCTGCTGGACGTGCCGAAACACCTGTACGAGGCCGCGGCCATCGACGGGGCGGGCGCGTGGCGGCGGTTTCGCAGCATCACGCTGCCGACCATCTCCCCGGTGCTGATGTTCTCCGCCGTCACCGGGGTCATCTGCGCCCTGCAGTACTTCACCCAGGCGATGATCGCCTCCAGGGTCGCCGCGGGGGTCACCGACTCCCCGGGAAGCAGCTTCGTGCCCGGCTATCCCGAGCTGTCGACGCTGACGCTGCCGCAGTGGCTGTTCCATGTGGGCTTCCGCGACTTCACCATGGGCTACGCCAGCGTGCTGGCGCTGGTGCTGTTCGCGGCGGCCATGCTCCTCACCCTCGTCCTGCTGCGCCGGTTCCGCGCGTTCGCCGACGATGAGGGAGGCAGCCGATGAGCACCCTGGCCACCAGCCCGGCCGCCACCGCCTCCCCCGCCCGCCGCGCGGGCACGCGGGGGCGCGCCAGAGGGATCCTGTACTGGATCGCCACCCACGCCGTCGCCGTCGCGCTGTCGCTGATGTTCCTCGGACCGCTGGCGTTCGTCGCGCTGACCGCGCTGATGAGCAACGACCAGGCGCTCACCGGCGACCTGTGGCCGGACAGCTGGAACTGGAGCAACTTCGGCGAGGTGTTCGCCAGATCGCACCTGTTGACCTGGCTGGGAAACACGCTGCTTTACGCCGGGCTCGGCACCCTGTTCACGCTGCTGTCGTCGATTCCCGTGGCCTACGCCATGGCCCGCTTCCGTTTCAGGGGACGCAAACTGGCCTTCTTCGCGGTCATCACGATGATGATGCTGCCCCCGCAGGTCGTCGCCGTCCCCATCTACCTCATCTGGGCGCGTTTCGATCTCACCGGCACATTGTGGCCGCTGATTCTGCCACTGCTCTTCGGCGACGCCTTCTCGATTTTCCTGCTACGGCAGTTCCTGGTCACCATCCCCAGGGAGTACACGGAGGCCGCCCGCGTTGACGGCTGTTCAGACTTCAAGACCCTGGTCAGAGTGATCCTGCCGATGGCAAGGCCCGCGATCGCGGCGGTCGCCCTATTCCAGTTCTTTTACTGCTGGAATGATTACTACGGACCGCTGCTTTACGCACAGATAAAAGAGGAGAACTGGACTCTGTCCCTTGGACTGGCGTCCTTCCGGGCACTGCACAGCGTGCAGTGGAACCTCACCATGGCGGCGACTCTCCTCGTCATGGCACCGGTGATCATCGTGTTCTTCTTCGCCCAGAGAGTTTTCATCGAGGGCGTGACACTGACAGGAGTTAAAGGGTGAAACTCACCGTAGTCGGGGGCGGTTCGACGTACACGCCGGAGCTGATCGACGGATTCGCGCGGCTGCGGGACGAACTCCCCATCACCGAGATCGCGCTGGTCGACCCGGACCCCACCCGGCTCGAGCTGGTCGCGGGGATGGCCCGCCGGATGCTGGCGCACGCCGGCCACCCGGCCAGGGTCGTGGCGACCGCCTCGGTCGAGGAGGGAGTCGCGGGAGCCGACGCCGTCCTGCTCCAGCTGCGCGTCGGCGGCCAAGCCGCGCGCAATGTCGACGAGACGCTACCGCTCGAGTGCGGTTGTGTCGGCCAGGAGACGACCGGCGCGGGCGGCCTGGCCAAGGCCCTGCGCACGGTCCCCGTGGTGCTGGACATCGCCGCCAAGGTCCGCGAGCACGCGCCCAACGCCTGGATCATCGACTTCACCAACCCGGTGGGCATCGTCACCAGGGCGCTGCTCGAGGCCGGGCACCGGGCCATCGGCCTGTGCAACGTGGCCATCGGCCTCCAGCGCCGTTTCGCCGCCGGGCTGGGGGTCGCGCCGGAGCGGATCTCGCTGGGCCACGTCGGCCTGAACCATCTGACCTGGGTGCGGTCCGTCCACCTCGACGGCGTGAACGTGCTGCCGCAGGCGCTGGAGAGCCACCACGGCGAGGAGATCGCCGAGGCCATCGGCCTGCCCGTGTCCCTGATTCGCCACCTCGGCGTCGTGCCCTCCTACTACCTGCGCTACTACTACGAGCACGACGCCGTGGTCGAGGAGCAGCGGAGCAAGCCCTCACGCGCCGCGGAGGTCGCCGCGATGGAGGCCAGGCTGCTGGAGATGTATGCGGACCCGTCGGTGAACACCAAGCCCGAGCTACTGGAGAAGCGGGGCGGCGCGTTCTACTCCGAGGCCGCGGTCGCGCTGATCGCCTCACTGCTCGGCGACCGCGGCGACGCCCAGGTGGTCAACCTGCGCAACGACGGCACGCTGCCCTTCCTGCCCGACGAGGCGGTCATCGAGGTCCCGGCCACGATCACCGCGACCGGCGCGAAGGCACTGCCCGTCGCCCCCGTCGAGCCGCTGTACGCGGGGCTCATCGCGCACGTCACGGCCTATGAGACGCTGGCGCTCGACGCCGCGCTGCACGGCGGTGTCAGGCGCGTGTCGGACGCGCTGCTGGCCCACCCGCTGATCGGCCAGGCCTCGCTGTCGGACGACCTGGCGCTGCGCCTCGTCGAGGCCAACCGCCAGCACCTGCCCTGGGCGACGACGTGAGAACCGTGCTGGCGGTCGACGGCGGCAACAGCAAGACCGACGTCGCGCTGATCGCCGAAGACGGCTCCGTCCTCGGCACAGGCCGGGGAGGGCCCTTCCAGCCGCAGCTCACGAGCGTGGACACCGCGGTTGACGCGATCGCCGAAGCCGTGCGGGCGATGCTCGGCCAGGACGCGAAACCCCCGTTCGCCGACCACGTGGCCGCCTACGTGGCGGGCGCCGACCTGCCGGTCGAGGAGGAGGTCCTCCGCGACGAGATCCTCGCCAGGGGGTACGGCCAGGACGTGGTCGTCGGCAACGACACCTTCGCACTGCTGCGCGCCGGGGCCTCCGGGCCCGCGGGGGTCGTCATCGCATGCGGCGGAGGCATCAACGCCGCCGCGGTCTCCCCGACCGGCGAGGTGGCGAGATACCCCTCCCTCGGCAAGCTCACCGGCGACTGGGGCGGCGGGTACGGCCTGGGCAAGGAGACGCTGTGGTCCGCCATCCGCTCCGAGGACGGCCGGGGCAGGCCGACCGCGCTGCAGCAGGCGGTGCGCGAGCACTTCGGCACCCACACGGTCGAGGAGGCCTCGCTGAACCTCTACTACGGCCGCACGCCGCTCGACAGGTTGCACGAACTGGTGCCGGTGCTGATGTCGGTCGCGGCCTCCGGTGACGAGGTGGCCCGCTCGATCGTGACGCGGATGGCCGACGAGGCCACCGCGCTCGGAATGGCCCTGCTGCGCCGTCTCGGCCTGCTGGACACCCCGATGGAGGTGGTCCTGGGCGGCGGCGTGCTGACCGCCCGCGACCCGTTGCTGAACGGCCTGATCGAGGAGCGCTACGCCGAGCAGGCCCCCCAGGCCAAGCTGGTCGTGGCGGACGTCCCGCCGATCATGGGCGCCGCCCTGCTCGGCCTGGACACCCTCGGCGCGACCGAGGAGGCGAAGGCCACCCTGCGCGCCCACTTCCACGCCATGGCGTGAGGGCGGCGCCGTACGGCTCGCGCCCGCGCGGGCCGTACGGCGCTCGCCACCACGGCCAGGCGGCCCGGTGCCTCATGTGTCCGCGCGGGCTCCCGCAGCGGGCCCGCGGACGCTCACCAGCCGGTTCCCCTGCCACGCCGCGGACGCCCGCGGCCCGGGGTCAGACCTGCTCGTCGGGCTTGTCGTCGTCCGCGCCGATCAGCTCGGGCGCGCGGTGCTCGTACGGCGTGCTGAGCACCACCGTCGTCCTGGTCGAGACGTTGGCCGAGCTGCGGATCTGGTTGAGCAGCTCCTCGAGCGCGATCGGCGAGGCCACCCTGACCTTGAGGATGTAGCTCTCGTCCCCGGCCACGCTGTGGCAGGCCTCGATGGCGCCCAGGTGGGCGAGACGGTCCGGGGCGTCGTCCGCGGCGGCCGGGTCGATGGGTTTGATGGAGACGAACGCGGTGAGCGGGAGCCCGATCGCGTCGTAGTCCACGAGCGCCGCGTAGCCTCGCACGACCCCGCGCTTCTCCAGCCTGCGCACGCGCTGGTGCACGGCCGAGACCGACAACCCGGTCTCCCTTGCGAGGTCGGTGAAACTCATCCGGCCATCCTTGGCCAGCAACGTCACGATCCGGCGGTCGATCTCCTCCACCCGGTCAACGGTAACGGCACCCGGAGGCGGCCCGCACCGCCGCATGGTCACGGCATGGTCCCAACCCGCCAGGGCCGCGTGCGTGCCGCGCCCGTGGGGACGCGAAGGCGGCGGAGGGGAGGTAGAGGGATAACGGAGGGGGGTCCCGACGGCCCCGCCGGAGGCCTGGGGACCCGCGGGCGGGCAGGAGGACGGCGGAGCGGCGACCGTACATTCTCAACATGAGCAATCTGGAACAGTCTCCTCGGGAGACCGAGTGCGGCGGCATCGCGGGCGTCGTGGAACCGGTGAACGAACTGCTGACGGGCCGCGACGTGGTGCTGGGCGGCCCACGGGGGATGAAGGTGACCCGGACCCTGCCGAACCGGGACGTCCGGATGGTGGGAGCGTGGTGCTTCCTGGACCACTACGGCCCGGAGAGGGCGACCATGCGCGTGCCCGCGCATCCGCACACCGGGCTCCAGACGGTCAGCTGGCTCGTGGAGGGCGAGGTGCTGCACCGTGACTGCCTCGGCAGCGAGCAGGTGATCCGACCGGGACAGCTCAATCTCATGACCGCGGGCCGCGCCATCTCGCACTCGGAGGAGTCGCCTCGCGACACCGCTCTGCACGGCGTGCAGCTGTGGGTCGCGCTCCCCTCCGCCGACCGGGAGACGGCTCCCGGCTTCGAGCACCATCCCGTGCTGCCGTCGCTGGCCGGGCCCGGTTTCACGGCGACGGTCCTCATGGGCGAGCTGGGCGGCCTCGTGTCCCCCGCCCGCACCTACAGCCCCCTGACCGGCGCCGAAATCTCCCTCGGCGAGGGCGCGGAGGCCGTGATCCCGCTCAGGCCGGACTTCGAGTACGCCGTGCTGAGCCTGTCCGGCACGGTGCTGGCCGACGGGACGGACCTCGCACCCGGGCCGCTGCTCTATCTGGGCGCGGGACGCTCCCGGCTCACCCTGCGGGCCGGGGAGCCCGCGCGCGCCCTGCTTCTCGGCGGCGAGCCGTTCGAGGAGCGAATCGTGATGTGGTGGAACTTCGTCGGCCGCGACCACGACGAGATCGTCCGGTTCAGGCGGGAGTGGATGACGGGGGACGCGTTCGGCACCGTACCGGGCGCGCTCGGCACTCCGCTGCCCGCTCCCGAGCTTCCCGGAATCCCGCTGAAGCCCCGCGGACGCCACCGCTGACGCCGGGGAACGCCGGGGAGCACGACGCGGGCCCGGCCGCCGCGCCGTGTCCCGATCCGTGCCCCGATCCGTCCCGGGCGGGGCTCGGTCGCGCGCGCCGGTCGCGGCGGGTGACAAGCTGGGCGGTGGACGCCGCCGCCAGGACGCGCGGTGACCGGCTCGTTCACTCTGGGGTTTCAGAAGTTCTGGGAGGCAGTCGTGGCCGATGAGTTCGACGTGGTCGTCATAGGCGCCGGTCCGGCCGGGGAGAACGCTGCCGCACGCGTGACCCGCGGGGGGCTGAGCGTCGCGGTGGTCGAGGAGAACCTGGCGGGCGGGGAGTGCTCGTACTGGGCGTGCATCCCCAGCAAGGCCCTGCTCCGCCCGGTGGAGCTCGCGGCCGAGGTAGGCCGGGTGCCGGGCCTGGAGGTCGGGCCGATCGACGCGGCGGCCGTGCTCGCCCGGCGTGACGAGGCGGTTTCGCACCTGGACGACAGCAAGCAGGTCGAGTGGATCGAGGGCCTGCCCGCCGAGTTCGTGCGGGGGCGGGGAAGCCTGCAGGGCCCCAGGCAGGTCGAGGTGACCGGGCCGGACGGTTCGGTACGGCCGCTGCGCGCCCGGCACGCCGTCGTGCTGGCCACCGGCAGCCGCCCGGCGATTCCGCCCGTTCCCGGCCTGGCGGAGGCCGCGCCGTGGACGAGCCACGAGGCGACCGCGACGCGGGCCGTCCCCCGGCGGCTGGCCGTGCTCGGCGGAGGCGTGGTCGCCTGTGAAATGGCGCAGGCGCTGCACGGGCTCGGCGCCCAGGAGGTGACGCTCCTGGTGCGCGGAAACTCACTGCTCGGCCGGATCGAGCCGTTCGCCGGGGAGCTGGTCGCGAACTCACTGGCGGGCTCGGGGATCGAGGTGCGTACCGGCGCCAAGGTGACCCGGGTCGAGCGGCCGGTGCCCGGCGGCCCGGTCACCGTCCACCTGGCTGAGGGGCCCCCGATCGAGGCCGACGAGCTGCTGGTGGCCACGGGGCGCACGCCCGCGACGAAAGGCCTTGGCCTCGGCTCCGCGGGCCTGCCGGAGACCGGTCCGGTCGAGGTCGACGACAGCATGCGCGCGACCGGTGTCGACGGCGGCTGGCTGTACGCCGTCGGCGACGTCAACGGCCGCAACCTGCTCACCCACATGGGCAAGTACCACGGGCGGGTGTGCGGTGACGTCATCGTGGCCAGGGCGCAGGGAGAACGCGACGACCTGCCCGCGCTGCGCGCCGTCGCGGACGGGTACGGCGCGCCGCAGGTGGTCTTCACCGACCCCCAGGTCTGCGCGGTCGGGCGCACCGAGGCAGCCGCCAGGGCGGAGGGGTTCGACGTGCGCGTGGTCGAGTACGACCTCGGCGCGGTCTCCGGGGCTTACCTGCTCGGCGACGGCTACCGGGGCAGGGCGAAGGCGGTCGTGGACGAGCGGCGGCGCGTCCTGCTCGGTGTGACCTTCGCCGGTCCCGGGGTGGCCGAGCTGCTGCACTCGGCGACGGTCGCCGTCACCTCCGAGGTGACGCTCGACCGACTCTGGCACGCCGTGCCGTCCTTCCCCACGGTCAGCGAGGTCTGGCTGCGGCTGCTCGAGCAGTACGGCCTCTGAGCGCGTCTGGAGGGACGCGAGTGGTCTGAGTCCCCAGCGGGACCTGAGGTACGCGACGGGCGCCGAGCGCGCCCGTCGGACCGGAGAGACGCACGGGATCTCGGGCGGCGCGGACAGCGCGAAGGTCCGGGAAGGAATCTCGGAGAACTCAGGACGGGCGGCGCCCCGCCCTCGCGGCCGCCGCCTCGCCCGCGCTCACCGGGGATTCACCTCTCGGTCACCGAGAGCTCGCAGCCGCCACCCCCGCCGAGGTTCACGGTTTGCCCACAGAAAAAAATGGTTTTTTGACTGGTTTGTCATATTTTAGAAACAATCGGGCACCAATGGGAAGGATACGGTTTCGTCAGGTACACGAAGAGGACCAGGGCGTGCAAGGGAGGCGAAATGGCAGCCATGGAGAAAGGGATGCACAGCAACCAGCACGAGACGCCCTGGCAGGTTGACTTCCAGGCGCTGGACAGGCGGGAACGCCTCATCATCAAACGGATGCTGGCGGGACTGGCGCTGGGCATGATCCTGGCCGTGGTCGGCGAGTCGCTCGCCGAGGTGCTGCCCTCGCAGGTGGCCGCGATCTACGACCCGTACGCCTACGGACTGCTGGTCCTCGTCATGACACGCGGCTCGGCGAACGCCTGGTGGGCGGCCCTCAACGGCCTCCTGGCCGCCGCGGGCCTGACGGCGGGCCACGTGGTCGCCCACGCCCTCAACCACGAGGAGACCCTGCTCGCCCAGGCGAGCGAGAACTGGCAGATCGCCCTGAGCATCACGATGGCCGCCTTCGGCCTGGTCGGCTACCTCAGCCGCAGGCAGGGCCGGAGCGGTGACGTGGCCGTTGGGGTTTTCAGCGGCCTGCTGTTCACCAAGGGCGCCGAGGACATCCAGCAGGCAGCCGTCATGCCACACGGCGCCCCCGTGCCGAGCGGCCCGTGGGCGCTCGGCGCCCTGGTGATCATGGGCGTGGGATTCCCTCTCCTGCTCCGCTCCACGGTCCCGGCGCGGTTACGCACCCTGCTCATCACCTTCGCCTGCGCCGCCCTCTTCACCGGGCTCTCCCTGCTGCACCTGCTGTGGTGACGGGGGCGGTGTGCCCCCCACAGGGCACACCGTCCCCGGTCGCCGCGCCGCAGCCGCCCGCGCGGGCCCCGGTCACAGCTCCTTCGCCAGGGCCCGGCCGATCACCAGGCGCTGGACCTGGTTGGTGCCCTCGACGATCTGCAGGACCTTGGCCTCCCGCATGTAACGCTCCACGGGGAAGTCCTCGACGTAGCCGTAGCCGCCGAAGATCTGGACGGCGTCCGTGGTGACCTTCATGCACATGTCGGTGGCGAACAGCTTGGCCATCGCGGCCCGTGTGCCGTACGGGCGGCCCGCGTCGCGCAGGCGGGCGGCGTCCAGGTAGAGGGCGCGGGCGGCGGCGACCTGGGTGGCCATGTCGGCGAGCATGAACCCGATGCCTTGAAAGTCGATGACGCGCGAACCGAACTGCCTACGCTCCCCCGCGTACGCGGTCGCCGCGGCCAGGGCCGCCTGGGCCAGGCCGACGGCGCAGGCCGCGATGCCGATCCTGCCCCCGTCAAGGGCGGCCATGGCGATGCGGAAGCCTTCTCCCTCCGCGCCGAGCAGCGCGCCCCGGCCGAGCCGCGCCCCGTCGAAGCGAACCTGGGCGGTCGGCGAGGACCGCATGCCCATCTTCCGCTCGGGCGCGCCGAACGACAGGCCCTGCGTCCCCGCGGGGACGTGGAAGCAGGAGATGCCACGGCTGCCGTCGGCGGAGGTCCTGGCCATCAGGGTGTAGAAGTCGGCGACCCCGCCGTGGGTGATCCAGGCCTTGACGCCGTCCACGACGTAACCGTCGGCGTCGGGCACGGCGCGGGTGGTCAGGGCCGCGGCGTCGGAGCCCGACTGGGGCTCGGACAGGCAGTAGGCGCCGAGCAACTCACCGCCGAGAAGCTCGGGCAGCAGCTCGGCGCGCTGCTCCTCGGTGCCGTAGGCGGCGACGGGGAAGCACGACAGCGTGTGCACGGACAGGCCGAGCCCGACCGCGAGCCAGCCAGCGGCCAGCTCCTCGAGCACCTGGAGATACACCTCGTACGGCTGCGCGGCGCCCCCGTGCTCCTCGGGGTAAGGCAGCCCGAGGAGGCCAGACCTGCCCAAGGTGGTGAACACCTCGCGGGGAAAGCGCTTGGCGGACTCGTCGGCCGACGCCCTGGGCGCGACCTCCTTGCCGATCAGGTCGCGGACCAGGTCCAGCAAATCGTGGGCTTCGGCGGTCGGCAGCACACGCTCAACGGTCATATCCGCATACTCCAGGTCAGGACGCGAATGGCAAAGGGGTAGCCGGGGTCGCCGGCCACCCCGATTGTGACACTCGTTACACGATGACGAGTTCGCGGGGCCGGTGATTGACCCGCTCGCCGCCCTCCTCGGTACAGATCAGGATGTCCTCGATGCGGGCGCCGTGCGCCCCCGGCAGGTAGATGCCCGGCTCGACGGAGAAGGCGAAGCCCGGCGCCAGCGGCTCGGCGTTGCCCGCGACGATGTAGGGCTCCTCATGGGTCTCCAGGCCGATGCCGTGCCCGGTCCGGTGGATGAAGTAGTCTCCGTAGCCCTCGGCGGCGATCACGTCGCGCGCGGCCGCGTCGACCGACTCGCATGAGACCCCCGGCCGGACGGCCTCGCAGGCGGCTTCCTGGGCTCGCTGGAGCACCTCGTAGTACCTCACGAAGCCCGCCGGGGGCTCCCCGACGCAGTAGACCCGGGTCGAGTCCGAGCAGTAGCCGCTCGGCATCTGGCCGCCGATGTCGATCACGACGGGCTCGCCCGGCTGAATGATCCGGTCGGACAGCTCGTGGTGGGGGCTGGCACCGTTGTGGCCGGAACCCACGATGACGAAGTCGACGGTCGAGTGGCCCGCCGCGATGATCGCCTCGGCGATGTCCTTGCCGACCTCGCGCTCGCTGCGGCCCGCCCGCAGGAAGTCCGGCACCTGCGCGTGCACCGCGTCGATCGCGGCGCCCGCCTCCCTGAGCGCGGCCACCTCGGCCTCGCTCTTGCGCATGCGCAGGCCCCGCAGTACCGTCCCGGCGAGCACCTGTTCCGCACCGGGCAGCGCCTCGCGGAAGCGCAGCGACTGCATCGCCCACATGCGGTCGGCCAGCCCGACCCTGCCGATCCCGCCCGCGCCGCCCAGACGCGCGGCGACGACCGCGTAGGGGTCCTCGGTCTCGTCCCAGGGCACGAACTCGATGCCGAGCCTCGACGCCGGGGAGTGCTCGGCCGCGGGCAGCTCCAGGCGGGGCACGACCAGGAAGGCCGGGCCCTGCGCAGGCAGCGCCAGGCAGGTGAGCCGCTCGAGCGGCAACGCCTCGTAACCGGTCACATAGCGCAGGTCCGGACCCGGTGTGAGCAGCAGCGCGTCGAGACCGGCGTCCGCCGTGGCCTCTTGAGCGGCGGCGAGACGGGTAACGGGATACAGGTCAGAGGACTCCTTTGTCACACCAACCAATGTAATCCGGAACAGATCAGTGCCGTACCAGACCGTGTGCGGACAAGGGAAAGTCCAGGAAAAGCCACCAGGCCAGCGGCACCATCACTACAATCCGTTGAAGGACGATCACATTTTGTCGACAGGATGTCCCCAGGCCCCCACATTTCGAGAGCGAGCTAAATGGTCGGCGTAGTGGGCGGCCCTCAGCCACCCCTCCACCCACGAAACGACCACGTGACCGGTTCCGCCCCGCTGACCGCGGCAGAGATGGTGCAGCGGTTGCGCGGAGAGCTGGACGAGCACATGGCCGTGGAACAACAACTTCTCAGCGCACGGCTGGCCAGCGCGGAACGGCTGGGCGATCTGGGCTGGGCCGAGTGGCACCTCCAGAGCGGCGAGTCCACTTGGTCCGATCATGCCTACGCCATCTTCGGCCGTGATCCCGGCGACGGCCCGATCCAGCTGCATGACCTGGTCTGCCACGTCGAGCCGCAGGACCGGGCACTCGTGGACCTGCTGCTGCGAGCCGTGATCGACCTGGCCGAGCCGGGGCAGGCGGAGTTCCGCATCCGCCGCCGGGGAGAGATCCGCAACCTTCGCGCGGCCCTCGGCCTCGTCGTGACCGGCGGCGGGCACACCACCGTGCACGGCGTGATCCAGGACATCACAGAACGCCGAACGGCCGAGCAGGTCATATCGGAGTCCCGCAGGGAGCTGCTTGAGGTCCACGAGCGGGCCGTCGAGGAGCAGCGCGTGAGCGTGGCCCTGCGCGAGGCGATCATGCCCGGCCTCGGGGCGGCCGTCGATCTGCCCAACGCCAGGATGAAGGTCCGTTACGTCCCCGCGGGTCTGAAGGACGGTCTCGGAGGTGACTGGTACGACGCCGTCACCATGCCCGACGGGCGAGTGCTGCTGACCATCGGCGACGTCTCGGGCCACGGCCTGCCCGCGGTCACCCAGATGACCAGGCTCCGATACGCCCTGGGCGGGCTCGCGATGACGGGCAAGCCGTCCGACCGGCTACTGGCCTGGCTCAACGACATGGTGATGCACCAGTTCGAGGAGACGACCGCGACCGCGGTCATCGGTCACCTCGATCCGGAGACCGGCGTGTTCGCCTGGAGCCAGGCGGGCCATCCGGCGCCGATCCTGATCCGTGACGGGACGGCCACCCAGCTCGACCCGCCCGCGGGGGTGCTGCTCGGCGCGACCCTGTCGGAGCCGTACGAACGGGCCGACGTACAGCTGATCGAGGGGGACCTGCTGCTGCTGTTCACCGACGGGCTGGTCGAGCGACGCGACCGCGACATCGACGAGGGCCTCGCGCTGACCCTCGAGGCGGCCGCGGGCCTGATGCGGGACGACCTGGACGCGGGCCTGGACAACCTGATCCGGGCGGTCGGCGGCCCCAACCCCGAAGACGACACCTGTGTGCTGGTGATCGGCCTGCTCGGCTGAACGGCTTGGTTAAATGGTCGCCATGCCCGGGCTGATGCTTCTCGACACCCCGTCCCTGTACTACCGCGCCTTCTACGGTGTGCCGGAGTCGGTGACCTCCCCCGACGGGATGCCCGTCAACGCGATCCGCGGTCTCATCGACATGATCGCCACACTGGTTCGCCAACACTCTCCCGGCGAGCTGGCCGCCTGCATGGACGCCGACTGGCGCCCGGCCTTCCGCGTCGCGGCGATCCCGACCTACAAGGCCCACCGGGTCGCTCCCGGTGGCGGTGAGGAGACCCCGGACACGCTCGCCCCACAGGTTCCGGTGATCGAGCGGGTCCTCGACGCGGCGGGCATCGCCCGCGTCGATGTGCCGGGCTACGAGGCCGACGACGTGATGGGCACACTCGCCACCCGCGCCCTGGGCGGGGTGGACATCGTCACCGGCGACCGGGACATGTTCCAGCTCGTCGACGACGACAGGCCGATCAGGGTCCTCTACACCGCGAAGGGCGTCAAGAACCTCCAGCTCGTCGACGAGGCCGCCGTCACCGCCAGATACGGCGTCCCCGGACGTTCCTACGCCGACTTCGCCACCCTGCGCGGCGACCCCAGCGACGGCCTGCCGGGGGTTCCCGGAGTCGGCGACAAGACGGCGGCGGCCCTGATCACCAGGTTCGGCTCGCTCGACGCCCTGCTCAGGGCCGTCGACGAAGGCGGCGACCTCACTGCGGGACAGCGGGCCAAGCTGAGCGCGGCCCGCGACTACCTGCGGGTCGCGCCCGGCGTGGTCCGGGTGGCTCGCGACGCGCCCGTACCGGATGTGGACCTGGCTCTGCCCGTGACGCCGCGCGACCCCGGGGCACTCGACGCCCTGGCCGAGCGTTACGGCCTCGGCGGCCCCCTGGGCCGCCTGTCCGCGGCGCTCTCGCGGGTTTCCCCGGGCTGACCGGGCCGAAGTCCGGCGCGCGACGCATTCTCCTGCCGCTCCGGGGCAGGACGTACTTCTCGGACATCCGTCTACGGAAGACGCCGGCATGGACAGATCGATCGCGCCCCGGAGCGGCCGCCACCCGGCGGGCCTCCCCCTCCGCGACCTGCCACGTCCGGCCCTGGCCCGGAGACACGGGTATGACGTGGAACGGTAGGTTGACCCCCGTGCCTCACAAGAGCATCCGGGTACCCGGAGAGCCCCATCCGCGGCTCAGCGACGGTTTCGAACGGATCCGACGGGAGCTGAAACTGCCTGAGGAGTTCCCCCGGGCCGTGTCAGAGGAGGCGGAGTGGGTCATCGAGGTGCCCACACTGCCCTCGCTCGACCGCACCGACCTGCCCCTGATCACCGTGGACCCGCCGGGGTCCATGGACCTGGACCAGGCCATGCACCTGGAGGAGCGGGCGGGCGGCTACCGCGTCTGGTACGCCATCGCCGACGTCGCCGCGTTCGTACGGCCAGGCGGGGCGATCGACACCGAGGCCCGCAACCGGGGCGAGACCGTCTACATGCCGGACGGCCGGGTGCCGCTGCACCCGGTGATGCTCTCGGAGGGCGCGGCCAGCCTGCTGCCCGGGGCGACCAGGCCCGCCGCGCTGTGGTGCGTCGACCTGGACGCCGAGGGCCGAATCGTCGGCGCCGACGTGACCAGGGCGCTGGTGCGCAGCCGCGAGCGGCTCGACTACGACTACGTCCAGACGGCGGTCGACACCGGCACCGCGGACGGCACGCTGCGGCTGCTCGCCGAGATCGGCAGGCTCAGGCTGGCGCTCGAACGGGCCAGGGGCGGCGTCACGCTGCCCACTCCCGAGCAGGAGGTCGTCCCGGACGGGGACGGCTACCGGGTCGAGCTGCGCGCCCCGATGGAGGCCGAGGCGTGGAACGCGCAGATCTCGCTGCTGACCGGCATGGCCGCCGCCTCGATGATGCTGGACGCCGAGATCGGCCTGCTGCGGGTGCTGCCGTCCGCTCCGGCGGAGAAGATCGCCCAGGTCCGCCGGGTCGCCGCCGCGCTCGGCGTGCCGTGGCCCGAAGGGGCCGCCTACGGCGACGTCATCCACGGGCTCGACCCGAAGATCCCCGAGCAGGCCGCATTCCTCGAGGAGTCGACGGTCCTGCTGCGCGGAGCGGGATACGTGGCCTTCAACGGCGAGCCTCCCCTGCAGGCCGACCACGCGGCGGTCGCCGCGCCGTACGCCCACGTGACCGCGCCGCTGCGCAGGCTCATCGACCGCTACGCCACCGAGATCTGCCTGGCGGTCGCGGCGGGCGAGCCGGTGCCCGAGGACGTCCAGCGGGTCATGGGCGAGCTGCCCGGCATCATGCAGTCGACGGGACGGCGCGCGGGCGCAGTCGAGCGGGCGTGCGTCGACCTGGTCGAGGCGTTCGTGCTGCGGGAGCGGGTGGGGCAGACGTTCGACGCGGTGGTGATCGATGTGGACGACAACCACCCCTGGGGACAGGTCCAGGTCACCGATCCGGCGGTGGTCGCCCGCTGTGACGGCGAGCGGCTTCCGCTGGGCGAGGCGGTCCGGGTACGGCTGACGCGCGCCGACCCGGCGACCCGGGAGGTCCGTTTCAGCCTGGCCTGAATCACACCGGTTCGCGGGCCCAGGCCCAAGTCCAGCCTGACCGTTCGGGCACGTCCCGCCAGACGCCGCCGACGCGTTCCTTCCAGGCGATCTTCGTGGAAGACATGCCATTCCTCCTCGACGGAGCGGCTCGTCCGGCCCGGTGGGAGAGGCCCGTTGAGCCTCTCCCACCCCTGATCTGCCGGTTCGTCACGGCGGATCACCGACGATCCCGTACAACCTAGATCACGTGGAGACGAGTAAGGCCAGAAAAGACAGTGAGACTATTTCTTCAGGGACCACCCCGCACCGACCCCCGCCAGGTGAAGGGCGACGAAGATCAGTCCGGCGATGGCGAGCGTGGTGACGGTCACGACGGTGCCGACGGCCACACCGGCGATCTGGAAGATCAGAGCGAGAACGAACAGCAGCGCGGCGACGAGGGCGAACATTCCTACCTCCCTGGGCGGGGGCTCAACGGGGTTCCGTCATAGGAATTTCCTGGGCGATCTCCTGAAAAACCGCCCTGGAGGTGACGTTCCGCACGCCCGGCGTCACGGGGTATTGACCGGACGGTCAGTTGGCACCGCGACGGTGCCGTCCCGGTTGTGACGGCACCGTCGGGCCCGGAATCACACCTACGATCCACCTTCCCCGCCGGCGCCCCGAACCGGGGTCCCGGCAGGCGTTCCCGGGGCGGCCTCTCAGCAGGCGTGGCGGCCTCTCAGCTCAGGGAGGAGTAGGCGACCACACCACGCCTGAGCGCGTCCATCGCCTTGCCCGCGCTCTGCTTCACCTTGCTGCCGGGCGGCGCCGCGTCGGAGATCTGGCCGAGCAGGTCGAGCAGCTGCTTGATCCAGCGCACGAAGTCTCCCGCGGCCAGCTCGGAGCCGTTGACGCCGTCGCCGAGAACCGCGTCCAGGCTGTGCCCCTTGGCCCAGCGGAAGGCCGCCCAGGCGAACCCGAAGTCGGGCTCCCTGATGAACGACAGACCGTGGTCACTCTCGATGGACTCCAGGTCGCCCCAGAGGCGGACCATGTCGCTCAGCGCCTTCTGCACCCCGCCCGCGGGGATCCTCGGCTGGCGCGCCTCGTCGGCCTGCCGGGACTCGAAGACCAGCGAGGAAACACTGGCCGCCAGCTCGGCCGGGTCGAGGCCGTCCCAGAGCCCGGCGCGCAGGCACTCGGCGGTGAGCAGGTCCAGCTCGGTGTACAGCTGGGCGAGGCGACGCCCCTCCGCGGTGACGTGCTCGCCGTCGAGGTAGCCGAGCTGGTCGAGCACACCGCAGACCTTGTCGAAGGTGCGGGCGATGACGTGGGAGCGGCCCTCGACCCTGCGGCGCAGGCCCTCGGTCTCGCGAAGCAGCTTGTAGTAGCGCTCCGCCCAGCGGGCGTGGTCCTCCCGTTCGTCACAGCCGTGGCAGGGGTGCTGGCGGATCTCCCTGCGCAGGCGGAGGATCTCGTCGTCCTCGGCGGCGTGGTCGCGTGCCCTGGCGGGCTTGCCGAAGTCGCGGTCACCGACCTTGGCGTGTATGGAGGAGACCAGGTTGGCCCGCTCCTTCGGCGAGCGCGCGTTGAAGTTCTTCGGGATGCGCAGGTGCTCGACCGGTTCGACGGGGACGGGGAAGTCGGCGGGCGAGAGTTTCTTGACCTGCTTGCCGATGGTGAGCACCAGCGGAGAGGGGCCCTCGCCCCGGGAGTTGAGCCCCGGGTCGAGAACGACCGCGAGACCCGCCCTGCGCCCCCCGGGCACGCGGATGATGTCGCCGGGCTTCAGCGCCTCAAGCGAGCGCAGCGCCTGCGCCCTGCGGGCCGTGCCGCGCTGGCGTGACAGCTCAGCCTCCCGGTCCGACAGCGCCCTGCGCATCGCGGCGTACTCCTCGAAGTCGCCCAGGTGGCAGGTCATCGCCTCGCGGTAACCCTGCAGCGCCTCCTCGTGGCGGCGTACCTGCTTGGCGATGCCGACCACCGCCCGGTCCGCCTGGAACTGCGCGAAGGAGGACTCAAGGAGCGTCCTGGCACGTTCCCTCCCCACCTGGCCGACCAGGTTGACCGCCATGTTGTAGGAGGGGCGGAAGCTGGAGCGCAGGGGGTAGGTGCGAGTGCTGGCCAGGCCCGCGACCTGAAGCGGGTCCATACCGGGCTGCCACTGGACCACCGCGTGGCCCTCGACGTCGATACCGCGGCGTCCCGCCCGGCCGGTGAGCTGGGTGTACTCGCCCGGGGTGAGGTCGGCGTGGGTCTCGCCGTTCCACTTGTCGAGCTTCTCGATCACCACGGAGCGGGCGGGCATGTTGATGCCCAGCGCGAGGGTCTCGGTGGCGAAAACGGCCTTGACCAGGTTGCGGGTGAACAGTTCCTCCACGACCTCCTTGAAGGCCGGGAGCATGCCCGCGTGGTGGGCGGCCAGGCCGCGTTCCAGGGCGTCGCGCCATTCGAGGTAGCCGAGCACGACCAGGTCCTCGTCGGGCAGGTGCGCGGTGCGCTCGTCGACGATCTGCCGGATCTCGTGACGCTCGGCGTCGGTGGTGAGCCGAATCCCGGCGTACAGGCACTGCATGACCGCGGCGTCGCAACCGGCCCTGGAGAAGATGAAGGTGATCGCGGGCAGCAGGCCCGCCGTGTCGAGGCGCTCGATCGCCTGGGCCCGGTCGGGCGGGCCGCCCCGGCGCGGGCGGGAGTAGCCCCTGCGGCCCCTGCCGTACGACTGGCGTTCCTCGTCCCTGGCCAGGCGCAGCAGGTTGGGGTTGACCGTGGGCCGCTTGCCGTCCTCCTCGGCGAAGAACAGGTCGTACAGGCGGTTGCCGACGAGCATGTGCTGCCAGAGTGGGACGGGGCGGTGCTCGTCGACGATGACGCTGGTGTCACCGCGGACCTCGCCCATCCACTCGCCGAACTCCTCGGCGTTGCTGACCGTGGCCGACAGGGCGACCAACCGCACCGACTCGGGCAGGTGGATGATCACCTCTTCCCAGACCGCGCCGCGGAAGCGGTCGGCCAGGTAGTGGACCTCGTCCATGACGACAAAGCCAAGCCCCGTCAGGGTTCCCGACCCCGCGTAGAGCATGTTGCGCAGCACCTCGGTCGTCATGACGACGATCGGGGCCTCGCCGTTGACGCTGTTGTCACCGGTGAGCAGACCGACCTTGGCGGCGCCGTAGCGCTTGACCAGGTCGTTGTACTTCTGGTTTGACAGTGCCTTGATCGGGGTCGTGTAGAAGCACTTGCGGCCCTCCTGGAGGGCCAGGTGCACGGCGAACTCACCCACCACGGTCTTGCCCGAGCCGGTGGGGGCGGCCACGAGCACTCCGTCGCCCGCTTCCAGCGCACGGCAGGCATCGAGCTGGAAGTCGTCCAGTTCGAAGTCGTACAGACCGCGGAACGAGGTCAGCGCAGGGCCGCTGTCGGCCTGGCCCTGACGGAAGGCAGCGTAACGTTCCGCTGGGGTCGTCATGTCTCCAAGCCTACCGATATCGGGATTCCGGTCCGTCCGGCGCGGACCCGGGATCTGGGACGGCCGCGGGCCCGCTCCGGCGCGCGAACCCGGCCTACCGCAGGACCTGGAGCGCGCCGGGGACGATCTCGCAGGTGAGCGGGACGGAACCGAGCCGCTCACCGTCGGCGTAGGCGATCACGTCGGCGGCCTCGAGCGTGATCCTGGTGGCGCGCCTGGTCGTGACGAAGGGGTTGGCGACGTGGGAGCCCCGGTAGACCTGAGGAAAGGCGCGCAGGAAGCGGCCCTTGGGCACCGCGTCGAGGATCGTCACGTCCAGCAGGCCGTCGTCGGCGACGGCGTTCGGGCAGACGCGCATCCCCGCGCCGTAGGAGGAGGTGTTGCCGACGGCGACCAGCATGGCCTCCCGTTCGATCGTCTCGGCCCCGCCGGGGCCCTCCAGGGTGATCCGGAAGGGGATCGGCCTGAAGGAGCGGAGTTCCTCGGCAAGCGCGAGGACGTATCTGGCCATGCCGGGCGGCCAGGTCATCCGGTTGGCCCGTTCGTTGACGCGGGAGTCGAAGCCGCAGGCCAGAACCCCGGCGAACCACTCCTCACCGGTCCTGGCCGCGTCGACCCGGCCGCTCTCGCCCCTGAGCACGACGTCCGCGGCGGCCAGCGGCGCCCTCCTGGGCAGGCCGAGCGCGGCGGCGATGTCGTTTCCCGTCCCCACCGGGATGACGCCCAGCGGGACGCCGGTTCCCGCGACCGCCTGGACGGCCAGGTGCACCAGGCCGTCGCCGCCGAAGGCGACCAGCGCCTCCGGCTCCTCGGCCACGGCCGTGCACGCGCGTTCCAGGGCGTCGGCGGCGGACTCGCCCATGATCACCGACACCTCGTGCCCGTCCCGCCGGAGCCGGGCGAGCACCGGGGCGAGCAGGCCGCGTGACCGGCCGCCGCGGGCGGCGGGATTGACGAGGACGGCGATCTCTCCGGGCACGGCCGGAATCTATCGCCTATCGCGGCGGGTCGGTATCCGTCGCCTCCAGGTCGAGCGGCGAGGCCTCGTCGTCGGAGAGATGGGAGAAGTCATCGCCCTTGGACGCCGATCTCTTCTCCCTGAGGTACATGAACCCCTCGGCCAGGGCGAACAGCACGACCATCGGGATGGCCAGCGCGATCATCGAGAACGGGTCCGTGCTCGGGGTCGCGACCGCCGCGAAGAGGAACATGATGAAGATGACCATGCGGCGGTGCTTGGCCACCGTCGCGCGCGGCAGGACGCCGATCACGTTGAGGAACACCATGAGCAACGGCAGCTCGAAGGAGACACCGAAGATCACGATCATGACCAGGATGTAGTTGAGATACTCGTCGATCGTGAGACCGGTCAGCGTCCCCGTCGGGGCGAAGCTGAGCAGGATCGCCAGGCCGGTGTCCGTGACGAGGTAGGCCAGGCCCGCTCCGAGGAGGAAAAGCGGCACGGCGAGCCCCATGAACATCATGGAGTAACGCTTCTCGTTGCGGTACAGACCCGGGGTGACGAAGGCCCAGATCTGATACAGCCAGAGCGGCGAGGAGACGACCAGGCCGCACAGGGCCGCGACCTTGAGGTTGACGAAGAAGGAGTCGAAAACCCCCAGGACGAGCAGCGTGCACTGTCCCGGCCGCAGTTGCTGGGCCTGCTGGAGGCCGCAGTACGGCTCCTCCAGGAACTTCCAGATCGGATCGAAGTAGACGAATCCAATGACGATGCCGGCGACCAGACCGAGAAGGGCGATCAGGAGACGGTTGCGCAGCTCACGGAGATGCTCCATGAGCGGCATGCGTCCCTCGGTCGAGCCCTCGGGCGACACCGATCCGTTCGAGCCCGGCTTGGGCCATTTCAGCAGCGCCATTCGCGAATCCCGGTCTGACGAGTGAGGTGATCAGGAGCGAGCTGGAATCCTACTGCGGCTTCGTGGCACCGGCCTGGGCCCGCAGCCTGGCGGCCTGCTCCTCGAGGGCGCGGGCCTGCTCCTCCGCCGACAACGCGGAGACGGGCTCGGCCGCGGGCGCGGCGAGCGGCTGCGGAGCCGGGGCGGCGGGCTGGGGCTGCGCCTGGACGGTGGTCACCGGAGCGCCCGTCTCGTCGTCGTCGCGAAGCTTGGCGGTCTCCGACTTGAAGATACGCAGCGACCGGCCGAGCCCGCGAGCCGCTTCCGGCAGTTTCTTGGCACCGAACAGCAGCACCAGGATCAACCCGATGATGATCAGCTCAGTGGGTCCCAGGTTGGGCATGACACATCCTTAAGCCGAACGACATGCACTCTCCTGCCCGATCGTACGCTGCCCCGGGCACAGACTCATCCCTTCCGGGCGTGGATTGTCCGGACCTGCTCGCTGAAGGCACTGTGTGCGGGAGCGATTGCCCGGCGAACCCGATCCACTTCCCTACCCAGCTCCCTGGTGGCGAGCAGCACGCGAACCCCCAGGAAACCGAGCACGAGCAGCCCTGCGAACGCCAGGCCGACCGCCGCGAAGATCCAGTTCATATCAACAGATCATAACGTCGCGTGTCAGGAAACCGACTCGTAACGATTCAAAGCCAACGTCGCGGCCTGTCTGACGCTCTCGGCCAGTGAGGCCGGGGAGAGCACCCGCCCCGTGTCACCGAGGCGCAGGGCGAGCCGTACCAGCCAGCGCTGGTCACGGGCCCGCAGCGCGACGCGCATGCGGCCCTCACCGAGCTCCTCGACCTGCTCGCACGGGTAGTACTCCGCGACCCAGCGGCCCGCGGCGGTCAGTTCGAGCTCGACCAGCTCGTCCGTCGGTGAGGGCCGGAAGACCCCCGGCGTCACCTCGTCGGGGACGGCCTCGGCCGGCGGGTCCGCCGCCGTCTCCAGGATCTCGACGGTGAGCACCCGGTCGAGCCGGAAAAGGCGCACCGCCTCCGCCCGGTAGCACCATCCGGACAGATAGGAGCGCCCGTCGACGACCACCAGGCGCATCGGGTCGACCTCGCGCGGGGTGACCTCGTCGCGGCCCGGCACGTAGTAGCGCAGCGAGAGCCGTCTGCCGCACCGCAGCGCCTCCTTGACGGTGGGCAGCGCGTCCGGCGTCGCGTCGACCTCGACGGCGACCTGGCTGCTGACCGCGGCCGCGCCCTCGCCCGAGGCCTGCTCGAACTTGGCGATGACCCTGGCCAGCGCGTCGCGCTCGCCGAACTCCGGCAGCTCGGCGAGCATGCGCAGGGCCACCAGCAGGGCGCTGGCCTCATCGATGCCGAGGCGCAGCGGGCGGGCAATGGTGTCGGCGTTGTCGATGATGATCTCGCCGCCGTCCCACGAGACGTCGATCAGGTCACCGGGGGTGTGACCCGGTAGCCCGCACATCCACACGAGCTGCAGGTCGTCGATGAGCTGCTTCTCGCTCAGCCCGAAGATCTTCGCAACCTCGGGCACCTGGGCCCCGGGATGCGACATCAGGTAGGGCACCAGCGCCAGCAGCCTGGGCAACCGGTCGGCCGTGCTCATGCCTTACTCCCCCTGATCGGTTCCGCGTCCGTGGCGACGTCCCTGACAGTACTGTCCTTGGCGGTGCCATCCTTGACGATGGCCCCGGCGGCCCCGGCGGCCCCGACGGCGTCTGGCCTGCACGGGCGTGCCGTACGGGGACGTGTCACGTCAGCGCCCCCTTCAGGCGGCAGATCACGGCCTCCCTGGCGTCCGGTGGCCCGGCCACCTCGGCGTCGGCGGCGAAGCCGACGACCCAGCCTGCCAGACGCTCCGGGTCGGTGAAGTCGACGTCCAGCTCGTCCCAGCCGTCGTGCCCCTGCCGTACGGCCTTCGCCACCTGGCGTAGCCCCTGGCAGGTGCCCTCGCGGACCCGGATGAGGGCGGTCCGCTCCTGGACGGTCATGTCGTCGCGGTAGCCGACCATTGACGTGATGTCGACGTCCTCGGGGACCACGACGGTCCCGGGACGGCCGACCGGGACGACGGGACCGTTGATCCGGCTGAGCCTGAACACCCTGGCGGCGTCACGGTCGCGGTCGTGCCCGACGACGTACCACCGGCCGCGACGGCTGACCACGCCCCACGGCTCAACCGTGCGGGTCAGCACGCTCTCGCTGGCCGCGGCCCGGTAGGGGAAGCGGACCGGGCGCCGATCGCGCACCGCCTCCCACAGCGCGGGGAACGCCGGGTCCCGGGTGTCGACCCGCAGCTCGAGCGCCCCGCCGAGCATCCCGCCCGCCTCGTCCGTCTCCACACCGCCCGCGCGCAGCTTCAGCAGCGCACCGCTGGCGGCCTCTGCCAGGCTGGCCCGCTGCCAGACCTGGGCCGCGAGGCCGACCACGGCCGCCTCGTCCGGCTCCAGGGTGATCTCGGGCAGCTCGTAGGCCTGCCTGACGATCCGGTAGCCCGGATCCTCCTCCCACGGGTCCTTCTGCACCTCGATCGGGATGCCGATCTCGCGCAGTTCGTTCTTGTCCCGCTCGAACATCCGCTGGAAGGCCTCGTCGTTGGCGGCGTCGTAACCGGGCACCGCCTGGCGGATGTGCTCGGCGCTGAGCGGCCGCCTCGTGGCCAGCAGGCAGATCACAAGGTTCAGCAACCGCTCGGTCTTCCGGCGCGACATCCGGCCTCCTTCCCTGTTCACATGACTCTACGTCCAGGTGACGCTACTCTTCCCCGGTGATCAGATGGCGCAGGGGCGAGGTCGTACGGATCCGGCGCGAGTGGCCGGGGGCGGTGGAGCTCGACGTCACCACCGAGGAGGGCGGCGTGCGCGCGCTCGCCTACCCCGCCCTGGTGGGGCGTCCCGAGCCAGGCGACACGGTGCTGCTCAACACGACCGCGCTCGCCATGGGTCTTGGTACGGGAGGTTACGCCATGGTGGTGGCACTCCCGAACAGATTGCCGAAAGATCCGCAAGGTCCCGGTCATCTGGTGAAGGCACGTTACACCCCGCTGCAGGCCACCGTGCTCGGCGCGGACGAGCAGGATTCGCCATTCCATGAGACGCTCCGCGAGGCCGACTCGCTGGACGGCATGCCGGTGGTCGTCGCCGACCTGCACTCGGCGCTCCCGGCGATCCTCTGCGGCCTGTACGGCTCACGCCCCCCCGGGCGCCCCCGGCAGGAGGCGGAGGGCGAGGAGGAGATCCCGGCGGAGACGGGACGGGGCGGGCCCTTCCGGGTCGCCTACGTGATGCTCGACGGCGGCGCGCTGCCTGCCTGGTTCTCCATGTCCTGCGCCCAGCTGAAGGAGGCGGGCTGGCTGGACGGGGTGGTCACGGTCGGCCAGGCGTTCGGCGGTGACGTGGAGGCTGTGACGCTGCACACGGGCCTGCTCGCGGCCCGCCACGTCATGGGCGCCGACGTCGCGGTCGTCACCCAGGGGCCGGGAAACCTGGGCACCGGGACCCGCTGGGGCTTCTCCGGCGTCTCGGCGGGCGAGGCGGTCAACGCCGCCGCGGTGCTCGGGGGCAGGCCGGTCGCGGCGCTCCGGGTCAGCGAGGGCGATCTGCGCGAGCGCCACATCGGGGTCTCCCACCACTCGCTGACCGCCTACGGCAGGGTTGCCCTCGCCCCCGCCCAGGTCGCGGTGCCCGAGTTGCCCGGCGACTTCGGCAGGCGGGTCGCCGAGCAGTCCGCGCCGCTGGCCGTACGGCATGAGCTGGTCGGGGTGCCCGTCGACGGGCTGTACGAGGCGCTCGGCGGCTGCCCGGTGCGGCTGTCCACGATGGGCCGCGGCCTCGACGAGGACCTGGCCTACTTCCTGACCTCGGCCGCCGCGGGACGCCACGCGGCCTCACTGCTGTCGTAAAACTGCTTGAAGGTGAAGGCCTCCGGCGTGGGGCCGTGCGCCTTGAGCAGTTCGAGGCGCCCCATCCCCTCGTCGAGGGACGGAACGTGCCCCCGGGGGATCCACCACATCACCGAGTACGGCTCCGCCACGCGCAGGAACCACTCCCTGCGCCGCTGCAGGACGCCCAGGTGGGCGCTGCGGTAGACGAAGTCCCACAGGCTGTCACGCGTCTCCCACACCGAGAAGTTGATCAGCAGGTGGTCGCCGTAGTCGTGCTTGACGACGTCCTGCGGGCTCTCGCCTCCCTTGAGCCGCCACACGAAGCCGGGCGCCTCGTCCGAGATCCTGTTGATGGGGTCGAGGGCCGCGACGAAATCGGCGAGCTCGGGTGAGTCGACGGGCGCGCGCATGTGAGCGACGTTGAGCTGGGCGAGGTGCATGACCATCAGCAGACCATCCCCCACCCTTCTATGTCAACTCTCATTGTTTTTAGAAAAGGCGACGCAGCACTCCCCCGGTCTGGGATCCAGCCTGGCCCTGGCCGCATCGTCCCCGAGCCCCTCGAGCAGCCCCCGGCAGAGCGCCAGGTTCATCGAGCACACCAGCAGCGGATGTTCCTGCGACAACACGTGGAAGGGGCAGTTGCGCAGCCGCAGGTCCTCCCCCTCCTCGTAGGGCTCGTAGCCTCGCCTGCGCAGCGCCCCGCCGAGGTCCTCCCCCTCCCCCGCGAGCCGCGCCCCGGCCCGCCGCGCGGCCTCGTCGGCGGCCTCGTCCCCACCGAGCCGGTCGACCGCCTCGGCCAGCAGCAGCGCGAGGGTGCGGTAGTCCCTGGCCGGGACGCTGACCTGCCACTCCCCCCGCGCCCTGCGGTAGACCTTCGCGGGACGGCCGCTTCCCGGGCCCGTCCTGTCCGTCAACCGCTTGAATCCCGCCTCGAGCAGCCCGGCCTCGACCAGTTTGTCGAGGTGGAAGGCGGCCAGGGTCCGCTGCACCCCCACCGCCTCCGCGGTCTCGTTGCGCCCGGCCTCCCGGCCGAGGGAGGTCACATACTCGTAGACGGCCCGCCTCACGGGATCGTGAAGGGCCGCGACCGTACCGAGGTCGTCGCTGCTCACAGCCGGGATTCTAGGCGGCGCACGGGCGCCGGCGCGGCCTGCGCCGTTCCCGCTCCCGCGCCGCCGGGGGGCTCCGCAAACGCGGAAGACCCGGTCACGCGAGCACGTGACCGGGTCTTCGACGAGACGGCGGAGCTTGACACGGGCCCTGCGGGAGCCCGCACGAGCACGATCAGGGACCTTCAGGCGCCCGGAACCGGGCCTTGGCGCGGGTCTGGGTCAGTAGGCCGCGAGGACGTCGACCAGGAAGACCAGCGTGTCGGTGCCCTTGATCTTCTCCCCGGAGCCCTGCTTGCCGTAGCCGAGGTCCGGCGGGATGCTCAGCAGCACCCGGCTGCCGACCGGGACGCCGACCAGGCCCTGGTCCCAACCCTTGATGACCTTGCCGGTGCCGATCTGGAACATGATCGGCTCACCGCCGCGCGACCAGCTGCTGTCGAACTCCAGGTCCGATCCCCAGATCTTGCCGGCGTACTGGACCAGGATCGACTGGCCCGACTTGACCTCGGGCCCGGCACCCTTGATCACGGTCTTGGTGACCAGGCCCTTGGGAGCCTTCTCATCGGTCTTGGTGGTCAGCTTGGGCGCGGCGTCCCCTCCCGGGCTCTCCACCTTGACGCCCTTGAGATCGGGGTCGGTCGCGGTGCCCTGAGCGGCCTTGCTCGCCGGGACGTCGACGACGTCGACCACGAAGACCTGCGACTGGCCCGCGGGCGCCTGGGCCTGCTGCTCCTTGGGCAGCGCGTCCTTGCCGACGACCGACAGGAACCGGCCGCCGCCCTTGGTCTCGGCGAAGCCCTTGCGCAGGATCTCGGGAACCTGCTCGTTGAGCGTGATCAGCTGCGGGCCGCCGTCGTCGTAGGTCGAGCCGGCAAGCTTGTTCTCCTTGCCGTCCCAGGTGAAGACGGTGAAGTTGGCCACCACGCTGGCGCCCTCCTTCGCGGGAGTGCCGGTGGTCCCGGGGGTGACCACCTGGTAGGAGGAGGTCTCCACGACCTTCGCCGGGAAGGCGACGGTCGGCTTGGTGTTCGCCGCGCCGGTGACCTTCAACGCGGGCGCCGACACGCCGGTGGCGGTTGCGGCAGTGCCGGCACCTCCCTCGGAGCCGCAGGCGGCGGCGAACAACAACGGCACTGCGGCCAGTACGGCCAGGCTGCGGCGGCGCATATGTATCCCTCAAGAAGACGTCAGATTTGCGCCACACTACCCGCCCTCACATACGGGTGCGGTAAGACGAGGAGCGACCTTGCCGAAGCGTGACCATCACATTCCCGCGATGAGTTTGTCCACCCTCTCGTCCACACTGCGGAAGGGATCCTTGCACAGCACGGTGCGCTGCGCCTGGTCGTTGAGCTTCAGATGCACCCAGTCGACGGTGAAGTCGCGCCGCTTCTCCTGCGCCCTGCGGATGAACTCCCCGCGCAGCTTCGCCCTGGTGGTCTGCGGCGGCACCGACTTGGCCTCGAAGATCTTCAGGTCGGAGGCGACCCGCTCGACCGCGCCGCGCTTCTGCAGCAGGTAGAACAGGCCACGGCGGCGGTGCACGTCGTGGTAGGCGAGGTCGAGCTGGGCGACCCTGGGGCTGGACAGGGGCAGGTCGTACTTCCTGCGGTAGCGCTCGATCAGCTGGTACTTGGTGACCCAGTCGATTTCCCTGGCGACCAGGTCGAGGTTTCCCGTCTCGACCGCGGTGAGCGTGCGCTCCCACAGCTCCAGCACCCGGTGGCTGATGTCGTCACCACCCCTGCGGTCAACGAAGTCACGCGCCTTCGAGAGGTACTCCTGCTGGATCTCCAGCGAGGACGCCTCCCTGCCGTTGGCCAGGCGCACCCGCCGCCGCCCCGTCATGTCGTGGGAGACCTCCCTGATGGCCCGGATCGGGTTCTCCAGCGACAGGTCGCGCATCACGGTGCCCGCCTCGATCATGCGCAGCACCAGGTCGGTCGCACCGACCTTGAGCAGCATGGTCGTCTCGCTCATGTTGGAGTCGCCGACGATGACGTGCAGGCGGCGGAAGCGCTCCGCGTCCGCGTGCGGCTCGTCACGGGTGTTGATGATCGGCCGGGAACGCGTCGTCGCGCTGGAGACGCCCTCCCAGATGTGCTCGGCCCGCTGGGAGACGCAGTAGACCGCGCCGCGCGGGGTCTGCAGCACCTTGCCCGCGCCACAGATGATCTGCCGGGTGACCAGGAAGGGGATCAGCACGTCGGCCAGGCGGCCGAACTCCCCATGCCTGCCGACCAGGTAGTTCTCGTGGCAGCCGTAGGAGTTTCCCGCGGAGTCGGTGTTGTTCTTGAACAGGTAGATGTCCCCGGCGATGCCCTCCTCACGGAGCCTCTTCTCCGCGTCGACGAGCAGCCCCTCCAGGATGCGCTCACCCGCCTTGTCGTGGGTGACGAGCTCCACGACGTTGTCGCACTCGGGGGTGGCGTACTCGGGATGGCTGCCCACGTCGAGGTAGAGACGCGCGCCGTTGCGCAGGAAGACGTTGCTCGACCGGCCCCAGGACACGACCCGGCGGAATAGATAACGCGCTACCTCGTCGGGCGACAGCCGCCGCTGTCCCCTGAACGTGCAGGTGACGCCGTACTCGTTCTCAAGCCCGAAGATGCGACGATCCATTGCCTCACACTATTCGCCGAACCCCTCTTGCGGGAGGGATCAGTGGGGTTTTCGGTCGTACGGCTTATGCCCCCGGGAGCCAACGGCTAAGCGTGAGCGAGGCTCACGCCCTGTGAGGCGGGGCGCGAGCCGTTCAGGAGTCCTGGGTGCCGGGAATCGGCCGCGGGGAACCGGACTCGGCACGGCCGCCCCGGCGCGAGGTGGTCTGCCGGGCCCCGGATCGTCACGGGCGGGATCCGGCCGACCGGAAAAACGTGATCCTCATCACCCGGGAGGGGGTGGCGAGGCCTTCCGCTCCCGGGACCACCTTCGCGCGCGGGCCGTACCGCGGGGCTCAGGGGGTGTAGATCTCCTGGACCTTGACGATCTGGCCCCGGTAGACGGTGATCAGCGAGGGGCGGGTGAACTTCGCCGCCCTGGTCAGCAAGGCCTTACGGGAACAGCGCTTGGCGCCGAGCCCGAGCTTGTCGACGGTGAATCCGCCGAGGGTGGCCGAGCAACCGAAGGCGCTCAGGAAGACGACGTTCTTGGCGACGGGCGAGGCGTAGGCGGTCACGTCTCCCTCGGCGGGGCCGACGAAGTGCCCCTCGGAATACTTGTCCTTCACCCACTTGATCGGCTTGTACTCCACCTGGCTGGGAGCCACATAAGTGATCCAGCCCCGCAGGATGCCGTCTTTGCGGGAGCTGATGTGCTTGGTGAAGTCGTGGCGCGGGTCACTCTGGAACGTGGTCCCGAACGTCTTCGGCTGGGGGAAGTCGGGGATCGCCGCGGCTTCGGCGGGGATCGCACCGCTCAGCGCGGCGGAGAGCACGACGGCTGCGGCCAGGATGGAGCGCTTCATGCCCGGTACGACGACGGTTTCGGAGATCCGGTTGGCCACAAGAGCAGTGATCCGTCTCACAGCGAAGCGGGGGGGCCCCCCCCCCGCGGGGGGCCCCACGCGCCCGGCCCCCCGGGGGGCCCCCGCCCGCCGCGGTGGTGTTTGCCCCCCGGGCCGGGG
>NZ_JBFBCE010000043.1:0-40298 GCF_040689595.1 Streptosporangium sp. NPDC051023
GTACGGCGTCGAGCCGTTGTGGGGCAGCCCGATCGCCTACGCCCAACCCCGGGCCTGGACGTGGCCCGCCTCGCCCCACCCCCCGGAAAGGGCGAGGCGGACATGACCCGGCGGCGGTGACGTGTCCGCCGCCGGGCCTCGCCGCGCGGGAGCCGGGCTCAACCGGCGCGGCGAGTCTGGGAGTCATGACGGCCGCCGGAAGATGCCGAGCAGGCCACGCAGTCTCAGGGCAGACGCGTCGTCCTCAGGCACGGTCTCCTCAGTCACGATCTCCATCTACTAGGGGACCAGCGGGAGCTGCTCCACAACCGGCTCGGGCGGCAGCGCGTTTCTTGGCTGGTAGTGGTCCGGGTCCAAGTCGGCCGCCAGGTGGAGCAGCTCCGCCGAGATGTCGGTGGGCTTCTCGGTGGCGATCCGCCTTAGGTGGGCGGCGATGCTACGCGGTTCCATGACGGCCTCCCGCCGGAAAGGAGACGGTCAGAGCGGGAGTCGGGCAGGTGCGGACCCACTCGGCGACCGTGCGGGCGATCTCGAAGACTTCGCCCGCCTTCCCGGCCAGCGCGTCGGCCGCGTCCTGGTGGATGGCGTCGATCACTTCGGCCTGGACATCGTCAAGGCCGCGCGTCTCCGGCCCGTCGGTGTAGGGGTTCGGGTCCCAGCCGGTGATGACCACGGGTCCGGCGTACGGCCAGGTAGCGGCCCCCAGCCCGATCAGCACCAGCGACCCGATCACGTTGCGCGGGTAGACCTCCGGCCGGGTGTGGCCGACATCGTTCACCCAGCCTCGAAACCACGGGGCCGCGATCGGCATGACCGGCGGGAGCGCGACTCCGGCAGGACCTTCAGGGCCGACCTCGGCGCGGATGCCGGGCCAGTTCGCGTCCTTGACGTGCAGCTCGCCGTCGGTGGTGATCAGGGCGTACCTCATGCCGCACCCCCAGCCGGGCGCGGCAGGATCCGCACCGTGCTGCGCGGCCCGACGGTCATCCCCCACCCGCCAGAGCACGCCACGCGGGTACCCTCGCCCAGAGCCGCCCGCAGGCTGCCGGTGTAGGACTCGAAGCGGTCGATCCGGTGGTGGTTGCCGAGGAACACGATCACGTCGCCGATCTCCAACTCCCGCCCCTCGATGGGGACGCCGATCTCCGGCCGATCAGGAAGCTGCGGCGGGGGCGGCACAGGAAGCAGCACCGGAGTGGCCACCGTCTGCTCTTCGACTGCCTCGGCCGTCTTCCTGCGGGAGGTCCGCTGCAGCTTGGCCCGCTCGGGACGCTCTCCTCGGCGCGCGGCGGCCCGGTCGTCACGCAGCGCCTTCTTGCAGGCATCGCAGCTCTCGATCTTCCGATATGCGTGCTGCTTGTAGCCCTTGACGGTGCCGTGCTCGATCCCGGCTTCCTGACCGATGACGCTCACGACGCACCACCCGGGCACTCGTCTTCGAAGTGCTCACCGCGCACCTGGCACCGCTCGCACACGTAGTCCGGTGCGGGCCTGGCGGACGGCTCGGCCGTCTGACCGGGCGGAGCGTCAGCCGGGGCCTCGGGCTCCTCGCTTTCCCCGACGACCTCGCCCTCGAAGTCGAAGTCGGGCAGCTCGCTCTCGCCCGCCTCGTTCTCCCGGGACAGCAGCTCAACCAACTCCGGACTCTGCGGCACCCAGTCGGCCAGCCTCCGAACTGCCGACTTGCGCCACATCGCGTCGAACTCGGTGTGCCACGTGCTGTTGAACCACCCCTTGCCGGGGTTGAGAGCGAAGTCCTCGGGGTCCTCACGGCGGTGCTGCTCGGCCAAGGCGTACGCCTTGCTGTAGCGGTCGCGGATCTCGATGGCCTGCCACCGGTTCAAGGTGATGATCTTCGACCGGCCGCCGCCCTTGATCTCCGCGTAGGCGTAGACCAGCAAGACCGGACCACGTTCCTCGGCCGGGGCGACCAAATCGGGCTCGTGCCAGAACTGCCCGCCGTCGCCGATCCGGTAGCCCCACTCGTCGTTCTCGTGGATGAACTCCGCCGTCACGTTCGTGACCTGACCGGAGCGGTACATCAGCTCCACCAGGCCCTGCCACTGGGCGATGAACGTGGCCTGCTTGCCGTAAGGCACAACGGCGGCCTGCTTCGTACCGGGCTCCAGACCCAGCCGCGCCGACTCCAGCAGCGCGGCCAGCAGGCTCTCCGGCGTGCAGTCCAGCAGCTTCGGCGTCTTCTGCACGGCCGTCAGCGCCATCCGCAGGAAGCGATCTACACCGACGTGCCGGGGCAACGCCATCTCGAACTGGGGTCGCATCTGCTGAAAGAGCTGACGGACGTCGCGGACCTTCGCCTTGACGGCCAGTTCCTTGTTCGTCGGCCGGTTGCCGGTCGCGCGCTGGGCGACACGGCCTCTGAGGTTGATGCTCATGATGATCCCCCGGGGGTGCGGAACACGCGGGCGCGGTGGCGCCCGTAGACGTCGGGCTTCTCGGCGGCCAGGCGCTCGCGGTCGATGGCCTTGACGAGGTGGACGTACTCGGCGGCCAGGTCCGGCTCGGCCTCACGGAACCGTTTACTGGCGAAGACCCCATTGCGGTGCCAGGAGTACAGCTCTCGGCCGGGAGCGAGCGCGACCTCGGCGATCTCGTTGGGGCCGAGCTTGGCCTTCAGCCGGTTCTCGATCCGGCCGAGGTCACGCTTCAACTCCTTGCGCTGGGCCACGATGGCGTCCCGCTCGGTGACTAGCGCCTCGATCTCGGCAACCTCGGCTCCGGCGAAGAACTTCACCGACTCAGGGCGCACGTCCCACAGGTGGCCGAGCAGCTCGTCCGTGGCCTCCAGGTCGCCGGGGTCGGGCTCGACTCCGGCGAGCACGTGCCGCTCCCAGAACTCGGTGACGAGCTGCACGAGGTGGCCGATCAGCTCTTCGTCGCGCTCCAGCCGGAACCACGCCAGGTCGTCGTCGATCAGACCAGCGACGTAGGCGCGCGGGTACCCCGTGACGGCCAGGTACCAATACGCCTGGAGAGCCGGGCCGTCCGGCGGTTCCTCGCCGTGCCAGTCCTCTCGGCGGGCGCTGCGCCATGTCCTGCTCTTGCACTCCAGGACGGCCGTGGCGTCGGGGTAGCCGGGGCCGAGCGGGATGTCCGGGTGGGGCTCCGACCAGGTGGCCAGGGTGGCGGACTCGACCACCAGGCGGTCGCAGTTCGCCAGCATCCACGGCCGGTCGGTGTGCTGGAGCGTTCCCGGCGACTGGAGAACCCCGTGGCCGGACTCCTCCTCGAACAGCTCGGCCACGAGGCCCTCCAGCTTGTGGCCGCGCCGGGCGGCCCTGTCCAGGCGCGGGTCACGGCGCTCGGCCAGCTCTCCGCGCTTGGACAGGTAGACGTGCAGCGGCCCACGATGGGCATCCATACCGAGGATCGCGGCCACATCCGAACCCCCGACACCGGTCCGCCGGACCTCCAGCCACTCCTCGCGGGAGAGGCCAGCGGGTGCGAGTAGGCGCGCGGTGGGCGTGATGAGGCTGGTCATGATGCCTCTCCCGCGTCGATGCGGGCGATCAGCTCGGCGGCCTCTTCGTGCGTCATCGTGAGCGTGCCGGAGTGCGCGCGGTGCTCAGCGTCGGGTCCTGCGTACACCTGGAGGACTGCGTGCGGGGAGTTCTCCGGGACCCATGGCGCGCCCAGCCGCTCGACCTTGATGCTGGTCATCGCTCGCATCCTTCGTCGCAGTCGGGGCGGCACGGCTCTCCGGCCGCCATGCGGGTCATCGCCTCCGTGCTTGGCCACTCCAGTTCGAGGCCGAGCCCGAACGCCTTGACCTTCGGCGCGCCGTACTGCTCGTAGTCGGCGGCCTCCATCGCCAAGACGATGTCGTCTCGGCCGAGCAGCCAGGCGTACTCCGTGAGCTTCTCCACGGACCGGGTCGCCGAGATGCCCCGGTGGTCCGCGATCTTGCCGAGGGCGAAGGCGTAGTACTCGCGGGCCATCTCCAGAAGCTCGGCCGCCTGTATGGCCTCGCCCCACTCCTCAGCCGTCACGCCTTCACGGATGAACGGCTGGGCGTGCTCGAAGGTCAGCGCCGGGATCAGGACCTGGCGGCGGAAGCCGAACAGGTCCATCTCGGCGGCCTCAGCGACGCGGGCCAGGAGCTCGTCCTGAGTGCGGGCGCTCATGATGTGCTCACCAGGTGATCCCCGGCCATGAGTCCGATGGCGATGTACGTGCCCGGCTCGACGGGGGCGGACTCCATACGGATGAGGCCACCGAGGTGGGAGGCCGCCCGGAGGGTGATCCAGCCGACCAGGCCCGGCTCGACGTCGGGGAACTCCATCCGCAGTTCCTCACCGATGTACGCGGCGAGGCCCTGAAGGGCGACGCGGCTCTCCTCAGGCAGCTCCTGGAAGAGGTCCAGCGCCTGCCGAGTCTGGTCGGCCCAGCCGGGCCACAGCGGGCTGTAGCTCATCACCGACCGCCCTTCGCCAGGGCCTGGCGCAGGCGCCGGGCACGGCGGCCGACCCGGCGGGCCAGCAGCAGCCCCCGCTCGGCGAGGGTCTGCCGGATCCGCCGCTCGGTCCGGGCGCCACCGGTCTGTAGCGGCGCCACCCAGGCGGCGGGGTCCTTCTCCTGCCAGACCTCGGCCCACTCCGCGAGTTCATCGCGCGTGTGACGGCCCATCACTGACCGCCTCCAAAGATGATCACGCCGGAGCGCTCGCCGAACGTGACGGCCTGGCGGGCGGACATGTCCGGGAAGACGGCGGACTCCCCGATCTCCTCGCCCTCGTCCGGCTCTCCGAAGTCGACGCCCTTCGGATCGACCAGGAACCACGGCTGTCCGCAACACGAGCCGTAGACCCGGCCGCTGTCGAAGGCGTAGGCGTAGTCCGTCGTCCGGCTGTCGTTCCACGGCCACGGCCATCCCTGGTCCGGCGTGGTGGCGTCGCCACGGCTGGCCAGGAAGCCGCCGAGCAGGTCGCGGAAGGTCTGCTCATCCCCGGCCTCCAGGGCACGGGTGTCGGTGCAGATCCCGGCGGGGTTGCCGTCCCAGGCGATCGAGCCGAGCCATTCGGCGTCCGGTCCGCGTCCGACGTAGAAGTCCGCTCGGGTGCCCATCACTGCCCCCTCCGGCCCCGACGGTGGGTCTCCGGGGTCTGCATGAAAGCGGTCACCTTGGCGTCCAGGCCGGGGTCGTCGCCACCCACTGGCTCGGAGGTGGGCGGCTCGTCGGCGGATGGGACCTCGATTGGCCCCGTGGTCGGCTGGGCGGTGGCGGCCTTCTCGGCGGCCACCAACTCGGCCTCCAACGCGCTCAGGTCCTTGTCCCAGAAATCGGCCTGGGCGGCGATGGCCTGCGCCAGGATCCGCGCGCCCCGGATGCGGGTGAGGTCACCACGTGGGATCTGCACCCGCAGCGGCCCGATGTCCAGGCTCGACCAACCGTCGTCGGACAGCGTCTTGCGTACCTGATCCGGCGTGATCGTCAGATACAGGTGGGCGTTCAGGGGAAGATCCATCACCCCTCCTCGGGGGTCGTGGTGGGGATCGGCTCGCCACGCTCGGTCAGGACCTGCTCGATCGCGGCCTTGAGCGGGGACCACGGATGGCCGAACTCGATGCCCCGGATGTAGGTGTCCCGCAGGTAGTCGGTGCTGTGGCGGCGGGCCTCGGTCAGGAGGGCCTCGGTGAGAACGTCAGGCTCCGGCTGTTCGTCGGGACGCTCGGCCGTACCGGTGAAGTGGTCGGCCAGCCGCCGCAGGTCCCGGGCGATGGAGACGGTGGCCAGCCGTTCGGCCTGCTCGGCAGCGGCGACCGCGCGGGAAGGGAGGCCGTGGATGGCGGCCCCCATCGGGTCGCGGCTGGTGTGCTCGGCCAGCCTTCCGACGGCGGCCACGAGGTTGTTCGCCATCTCCAGCGGGTCGGCCGGGACGCGGATCTCGGGCGAGGTCGCGGTCATCGCGCTGCCTCCGCCATGGTCAGCAGGGCGGCCAGCTCGGCGCTGCCCATCCCGACGACGCGGGTTTCGTGCTTGGCCGCCTCGATCGCGTCGGCCAAGACGAAGTGCTCACCCGCGAGGGCCTGCCACTCCTTGCCGGGGTCACGCCGGAACACCGTGTAGGTCGGCCGGTGGGAGTGGTTGTACGGGGTGACCAGCGCGACGGCCTCGGCCTGGCCGTTCAGCCGGGGACCGATGTGCGCGAGCTGGTAGGCGGCGTACTCGCCGAGCACAGTCCGGCAGGCGGGCAGGAGGATCATGGCAGGACCTCCAGGCGTGGGGTCACGGTGTGCCGGGCTGCCCATTCGCTCAGGGCCTCGCGGGCGTGCTGCGCGATGGCGCACAGCTCGTCGATCGCGGCCGGGGACAGGCCGGGCGGCAGGGCGTCGGGGTCCACGGTCGCGAACCCGGTGGAAGGGATCTCCAGGAAGATCACCCCGCCGAGCGTCGCGGCCGTGATGACCGGCCCGGCGGCCTCAGGCATCGGCACCGAGGAGGGCAGGACAGAGAGAGTGCCCATCACCGCCCCCGTCCCCGGACACGGATCTCCCGGACGCGGATCTTCTGGAGCCAGAGGGGCCGCATCCAGCAGCCCGGCCGGTCTCCCCAGCGGACCCACACCACGCCGAGATCGGATCCGTTGAGCAGCAGGTGAGCCGTCGGACGGGCTCGACGGTCACGGGCGATCGGGTCGTCCGGCGGGCAGAGAGCGATCACACCGGTCGCGCCCGAGTCCTTGTGCTGCACGGCGGTGCGCTCCGGCCAGATCAGGCGAAGGTCGTCGAGGCGGCTCATCACTCGCCCGCGTTCTGCGCGCCGATCGCCAGCAGCGCGCGGACCTCGGCCTCCCGGTAGCGGCGGTGACCGCCCAGGGTGCGGATGGAGGAGAGTCTTCCGGCCTTGGCCCAGCGCGTGACGGTCTTGGGGTCAACGCGGAACATGGTCGCGACCTCGGCCGGGGTGAGCAGCGGCTCGACGGCCACAGGCTCGGGGGTGAGGGTGACGGTGCCGTCAGGGGCGGTGGTCTTGATGCCCTTCATGAGGGGGCTCCTTCGGGGAGTGATTCAGGAGTTGTCTCCGGCCGCTTCTGCGCTGGCCGGGACTTTGTTGATCAGCTCGCGCACATCGCAGCCGAGGATCTCGGCGAGGCGTCCCAGCAGCTCGGGAGAGGCGCTGCGCGTGCCGCGCTCCAGCTCGCTCATGTGGCCTTTGCTGATCTCTGCCGCACGGGCGAGGTCGACCGGCCGCATCCGGGCCGCGATCCGAGCGATCCGCAGAGCTTCCGGATTCTGGTTGAGCGGTGCCCGGACGTGCTGCCGTCGAGGGCGCGAGCCGTTGTGCATGCTGTTGACACTAAGGCGAACTGTTCAAACTGTCCATAGTTTTCTTTCAGTTTTTTCAGTCACACCGGGCGGGTGATGAGAAGTGCTGGCCAGGCCCCCCGTCAACCGTTACAGTTCGCCTTAGTTCGCACAGTGGAGCACCGATCAGGCGAGGGACCGATGACCACACCGCAGATGCCCGAACCGCCGCCGGAGGCCGCGCTCGTCCGGCGCGTCCGCCAGGCCAAGCGGCTTTCCATCCCCGTGGTCGCGAAATCCGCGGGGATCAGTCCGGCCCGGCTCAGCCAGATCGAGAATGGCTACGAGACGAAGAAGGGCGGAATCTACGTTCCGGTGAACGCGCCGGCCGCGACGCTCGCGCACATCTGGGCCGCCCTGGAGATCGCCCGGGAGCGCCTAGTGGAGGTCGGCCGCGGCGACGCCCTGGAGATCCTCGACGAGATCCATGCGACCGGGGAGACTCCCCAGCCCGCGCCGGCACCGGCGGTCGAGACATGGCGGCAGCGCATCCAGGAGATCGCCGAACTGACCGAAACCGAACGCATGGCGGCCATCACTCTGATCGAGGCAATGCGTTCGGTGGAACCGCGAGCCCAAGGTGACAGCAGGGATGAAAGGGAACACAAGGCGGGATAACGTCGTTAGAACCATAACGATCAGATTTCGGGGTGTCTAAAATCAGTTAGCGATGGGAACGCACGTTCCACGCAGGCGCCTGGGAAGCACGCTGCACGATCGTCGCAAGATGCACAAAGGTGTGTACCCCATGCATTCACAACCCCCCGGCACGGATGCAGACGCCATTCTCGGCAGCATCCAATCGCGCGTCCGCCACATCGCCACCCTGGTCTCCTGGCAGGAACGCGCCACCGACTCCGCGGCTTCGCTCCACCAGCAGCTCCTCCAGGCCCAGGCGGACCTCGCACGAGCGCGGGCGGTGATCGATATTCAGCAGCGCATCATCGGGATCGACCTCACCGACCCGCCACCCCCACAGCTCGTCACGGCCTGGCGGGCCGGAAGTCCCGGCTACGTCCCGATCCAGGTGCTGATCGACGATGTGCCCGTCACGCTCATCATCCACGGGCCGCCACGAGAAGCCGACCTAGTGCGCGAGGCATATGCCTGGCAACGGGTCCAACAGGTGTGGCGGGAGGTGCATCACGAGCTGCGGGGGGTGGCGTGACCCACGTCATCCGCTACCGGGAGCTGGGCGACGACGTCGCCGTGGAGACCTACCACGAGGAGGACGGCCAGCTCGTGATCGTCGTCAACTCCCGGCTGTCGCATGAGGAGCAGCGGGCCGCGGTCGCCTCGGCACTGCGGGCCGAGCGTAACCACGGCCTCCTCGCACTGCCGCTGCTAGTGCTGGCCGGCCTGCGCGATGTGCTGGCCGGGCCGATCGCCACGGCGACCTCCAGCGCCGCCGCCGTGAGCCTGTGCGGCACGGTCGTCGGAGGTTATACGCCGCCGATCGTCCACCTTCCGACTCCTCCCGCCGTAGTGGTGGTCACGGTCGAGGGGCTGGCCGTGGCGAAGTCCATGTCCATCAGGCGCTCGATACGGCTCCCCGAACGAACACGGGAACGCTCCAGCCGCTAGCTCTTCAGCTGAACGCTGGCGGGGTCAGGGGGACCCCGCCACCCGGCCGAAAAGCCGTCACTCGGACGCCTTCGGATCGGCCGCCTTCAGTCTGTCCAGCCATGCGTCGATCTCGCTTTGCCAGGCGACCAGACGGCGGCCTTGCCTCCATAGCGGCGGAGCGTCAGGGCCTCCCTTGTGCCGCAGGTAGCGCAGGGTGCTCTCCGGACGGCGGGTGTACTTGGAGATCTCGGGCATCAGCATGAGCCTGTCGTTGGTCATCACGACCTCTTTCTTCATGGCCCGCCAGCACATCCCGTCCTCGCTGGGCTATCGCACTGGCCAACGTCAACCGTCGCCTGCTCAACACAGCCAACGCATGCCATCAACACTAGAGGAAACTGAAAGAACTAGTGGACACTATTTCTTCCTCTTGGTAAGTTCGCCATAGTTTCACTAGTGACCCAGCAAGGAGAAGGAGAGGAATGAAACGTGCAGGGGTGGTGAAGAAGCGGTGCGGCTGCCGTGACCCGCAGACGGGCAAGCAGCTCGGCGACCGCTGCCCTCAACTGCGGGTGTATCTCAAGGACCGCAAGGGCCAGCCCAAGCTCGACAGGAGCGGTCAGCCTCAATGGCGCTGGAACTCCGGCCATGGCGCTTGGTGGGCTCGCTACAGCGCACCGCCCGGCCCGGACGGCAAGCGCCGCCAGCCCTGGCTCGGCCCCTTCGACACCGAGGACGAAGCATCCAAGGCCCTACGCAAGGCGCTCACCGTTCTCGACGAAGGCGGAATCGCCCCCGACCGGAGCCTGACCTTCGGCGACTACCTCGATCAGTGGCTGAAGGGCAAGAAGTCCCTCAAGGACTCCACCTTGGCGTCCTACGTCGAGACCGTCGAGCTGTACGGCAAGCCGGGCCTCGGCTATCTCAAGCTCGCCGAGGTCAACGATCAGCACCTCAGCCAGCTCTACACGGCCATCGGGCAGATCAACAACCTCCCCGAGAGAGCGCGGCCCTCCGAGATGCTCCGTCGGCTGCTGGCGGCTCGCGCGCTCGCACCGAAGCTTCGCCTGGAGGACGGGGAGATGCCGGGGCTCAAGCGCAAGAAGCCCTTGTCCGTCTCCCGCATCCACCGCATCCACCGGGTGCTGTCCTCCGCGCTCGGCACGGCGGCCAAGACCAAGAAGATCCCCCACAACCCCGCTCAATATGTAGAACTACCGCGCCTGCCCAAGCGTCGGCCGCTGGTGTGGACGGCCGAGCGGATCGCCCGATGGAAGGAGACCGGAAGGGTTCCGGGCAAGGTCATGGTCTGGACGCCGGAGCTGTGTGGCCGGTTCCTCGACGTTGCCGAGGAGCGCGGAGAGCGCCTCTACTCGCTGTATCACCTCGCCGCCACGCGCGGCCTGCGCCGCGGCGAGGTGTGCGGCGCCCGGTGGGAGGACACCGACCTGAGCGACTCGAAGAGTCTGAGCCTGCTGGAGTCCGACGACGAAGACGACGACGGCCTGAAGTCCGATCCGTCCTGGCGGACGGTCGCTCTGGACGACACCAACATCAGGCTGTTGAAGGCGTGGCGCGCGGCCCAGCGGCGCGAGCGCCTGGCGGCCGGTGCCGACTGGATCGACACCGGACTGATCTACACCGCCGAGGACGGATCGGCGCTGCGAGAGGAGTACGTCTCCGAGCGATTCGCGGCCATCGTGAAGGCCGCCGGACTTCCGCCGATCCGGTTCCACGACCTGCGCCACTGCGCGGCCACCCTGATGCTCGCTGCCGGGGTGGACATGAAGGTGGTCTCTGCCACACTGGGCCACGCCCGCTACAGCTTCACCGCCGACGTCTACACCTCGGTCGTGCCGGAGGTTTCCCGGGCGGCTGCCGAGGCGACGGCCGCGATCATCCCGAGAAAGAGGACGCAATGAGCCCGTGAAACCGCCTTGTGCTCACCTTGTGCTCACGTAAGCCCTGAACAGCAAAACAGGGGTTCCCTCCGGAAGATCCTTCCGAAAGAAACCCCTGATCACAGCGGAGGCTCGGGGATTTGAACCCCGGATGGGCGGTAAACCCAAACCGCATTAGCAGTGCGGCGCCATAGACCTGACTAGGCGAAGCCTCCTGGTTGCCGTGTGGCTCAGCACAGAGTACCGGCCATCAGGCGAGGCGGCAAAGCGGTTCCGGCGCGCGTCGCGCCTGAGGAGCCGAGTCGGGTTATCCACTGCTGTGGATAACTTCGTGCACACCTGTGGATGGAGGTAGGTTTTCGCAGCTAAGGAGGGTGGGGAAGCTGGGGATTCTTACCGTTCGAGATGGGAGATCTCGCCCCATGGACACCGAAAAGGGCTCCCCCCTGGAAGGGGAGGAAGCCCTTGTGGACGGCGCGATCAGGCGGCGGGGTTGGCCTCGCCCTCGATCTCAATCTTGATCTTCTTGCCAACCAGGACGCCGCCGGTCTCCAGGGCCTGGTTCCAGGTCAGACCGAACTCCTCACGGTCGATCTCGGTCGTGATGGAGAAGCCCCACACGCTCTGGCCCCAGGGGTTGGTGCCGGCGCCGCCGTACTCGACGGTGAGCTCGACCTGCTTGGTGACGTCGCGGACGGTGAGGTCGCCGACCACGGTGAACTCGTCGCCGGAGTGACCGACCACGCGGGTGCTACGGAAGGTGATCTCGGGAAACTTCTCCGCGGCGAGGAAGTCATCGCCGCGCAGGTGACCGTCACGGTCGGCGACGCCGGTGCTGATGCTCTCGGCCTTGATCGCGAGCTCGGCGGACGACTCGAGGGGGTTCTCGGCGATGGTGACGCTGCCGGAGAACTGGTCGAAGTGACCGCGGACCTTGCTCACCATCATGTGCTTGACCACGAAGCCGATCCGGGTGTGGGCGGCGTCGAGGTTGAAGGTGCCGGCAGTGGGGATCTGAAGGTCTTCCCAGGTCCGAGTGGTCATGTCTACTCCCGAAGGGGTGCTTGCGGTGCGGATGTTTGCGTCAACAGATTTCTACATGAGGAATATTCCTCTCGTCAACTATCGTCGGATACAGTGGGATTGTGATCCCCTTTGACGACTCCCGGCTCACGGCGATGGGCTTGCTGGCCGAGGCCTTCGGCGGCCTCGTGGCGAAGACGCACACGTCCTTCGCCGAGGCGGGGCTTTCGGACATCGACTTCGAGACCCTGATACGGCTGGCGCGCTCACCCGGCAGGCGCCTGCGCATGAGCGATCTGGCCGCGCAGACCAACCTGTCAACCAGCGGGGTGACCAGGGTCGTCGACCGGCTGGAGCGTGAGGGGCTGGTGGTGAGGCAGGCGTGCGCCACCGACCGCAGAGCCTCCTACGCGGCGATCACCGAGGCGGGCACCGAGCGGCTCGGGGCGGTGCTCCCCCGGCATCTGGCGGACATCGAGGAGTGGTTCACGGGCCTGCTCTCCCCCGAGCAGCTCAGCGCCTTCCTGGACGCGCTGCGGACGATCCGCGACGCCGTACGGCCGTGCGCGACGGCGGGAGCCGAGGCCGTCCCCGAGGAGATCACCTCCGCGCGATGACGGCGGCCTCGCTCCGCGGCTCCAGTTGACGCTGCCCCGGGATCGTGAGGTCACCGCGGAGCCGCGCCATCGCCCGGGAGACCGTGCTCTTGACGGTGCCGACGCTGATTCCCAGCGCCTTGGCGATCTCCGGCTCGGTCATGTCCTCGTAGTAACGCAGCACGACCGCGGCCCGCATCCGAGTCGGCAGCCGGTCGAGAGCCTGCTCGACCTGTTCGGGCAGATGACCGTGACCACCTGCCAGGACCGGCTCGGGGATCTCCTCCGAGGGATACTCCTCCAGCTTGCGCCTTCGCCACCAGGAGATGTTGATGTTGACCATCGCCCGACGCACGTACGCGTCCAGGGCGGCGCGGTCCTGGATGCGCCCCCAGGCCAGATAGGTCTTGAAAAGAGCGGCCTGCAGCAGGTCCTCGGCATCGTTCGGATGCCCGGTGAGCTGGTAGGCGGCGCGCAGCAGTGCGGGACCGCGAGCAACGACGTACTCGCGGAACTCCTCGTGAATCCCGCCGGTCACCGCGATCACCAGCCCGTGGTCAGGTGCGTCTCGTGGCCAGAATCGCAGCCTGAGCCCCTAAACCGGCTGAACCGGAACCTATATTTCATCCCGTCAACGGCAAAAACGACGCAACACGGTGGCAGCGTCCTGAGATGTCGTCAGGTACGGGTTTGCCCTAGAACGGTAGACAACGCGTTCCACCCGGGAGGGGAATTTTGATACCTCCTCAGCGAGCTGACGGGATTATTGGCCGAAGCGAACGGCGAGACTCCCGCGAGCGTGTGACGCTGACGGGAGACCTTTGCGAAACATGGGGAGTGACGATGCCGTATCGCCGCGCTGAGCGCCGCCGCGTGCTGGCCGCCGCCGCGCTTGGCAGACCTCTCGCCGGGCCAGAGCCGAACCCCAAAACCGGAGCAGGTTCCGCTTTCGGCCCGGATTCCCGCTCCAGCACGGAGGCCGGTTCCGAGCCGGTCTCGGAGGAAGGCGAGCCCCTGCGTTCGGTCACCGGCGAGATCCTGGACGTCAGCCCGCATCTGATCATCATCGACACCCCAGAGGGCGGCGAGGAGCGGCTCGTCATCGCGCCGTGGGCGACCGCCTGGCGCGGAGAGACCGTCTCCCCCGCCGACCTGCCGATCGGCGCCCATGTGATCGTCAGGGCACTGCAGGGCGGCCGGGTCGTGGACCGGATCTGGTCGGACATCACCCGGATCACCGGTGTGATCCAGTCCATCGGCACCGGCCGCAGGGACCTCACGGTCGAGCTGTACTGCGGGCCCCACAGGGGACGGCGCACGATCGTCATCCCCTACGGCGCCTCGGGACGGCTGCGCGTGCGGCACCCGAAGTTCGAGCCGGGCTACCTGTTCGACGCCATCGGGATCCGGGAGGACGGCGTGGCGCACGCCCGCCTGCCCGCGACCTCTCAGCCCCCCTATCGGTGGACCGCCGTACCGCAGCCGCCCCCGGGCTACAGCGGCCTGCAGTCGCGGATCTCGGGGACCTCGACCTGGTCGGACGCCTTCGACTGGGGCGAGCGGGGCGCGGCCTACCCCATGCTGGAGCATGCCGACAGCGACTGCCAGGACGCGGGCGTCTCCTGTACGGCGCTGCCCTATCTCGCGCTGGGCTCGGCGCTCAGCGTGCGCAACGTGTGCGCCGGGCGGACCTCGGTGCTCTCGATCGTGGCGTGCGGCTGCCTGGCGGGCCGGTTCTGCGACCGGTGCCTGGAGTGCGGCACCTCTCCACGCGGCCGGATCGTGGAGCTGTCGCCGGTCTCCTTCGTGGAGCTCGGCGGGGACCTGACCAAGGGGTGCTTCAACGCCCGGGTCGGATTGGGATGACACAGATGCTGACGATGATCGCCGCCGCGCAGCTTCCGGTGCTGGGCGCGCTGCTCGCCGCGGGAGCGCTCTCCAAGGTGTGGACGGCCAGGGGGGAGGCCGAGCCGGGCGCGCTGAGCAGGCTCGGGCCCGCGGTGCTGGTTGTCGACCGCTGGCGCGCGCCCGCCATGCTCGGCTGCGCGGCCGGAGAGACGGCCCTGCTGGCGGGGCTGGTGATGACGGGCCATCCCCTGTTCCGCTGGTGTACGGCCGCGTTCTTCGCCATCTCCACCTACGTGCTGTGGGAACTGCGGCGACGCCGTCCCGACGTGGGCTGCGGCTGCTTCGGCGAGGTCAGCGCGGTGCCGGTCGGGCTGCGCTCGCTGGGGCGCACGATGGTGCTGACCGCCATGGCCACGGGGCTCGTCTGGACTCCGCCGGTCCCCGGCTGGTCGTTGCTGACCGGTATGACCTGGCCGCAGGCGCTGGCCGCGGCCGGAGGGCTGCTGGTGCTCGCCGTACTCTCGCCTGAGATCGAGGAGGCCGCCGCCAGGCTCCGGTATCGCGCCCCGTGTGAGCAGCGTCCGCTCGACCCGGCCCCCGCGCTCAACCGGCTGCGCGCGAGCGCGGCCTGGCGCTCGCACGAGAAGCTGCTGTCCAGCACCGACCCCGTCGACAGCTGGCGGGAACTGTGCTGGCGGTTCTTCGTCTATCCGGGGCAGAGCCACTCGGGCGAAGCGGTCGACGTGGTCTTCGCGATCTATCTGAGCGGGCGGCATCCGGCGGTGCGAGTGGCGATGGTCGGCTTCGACGGCCAGCCCGTCGACATGGCTCCTCTGCCGAAATCTATGCCCGTATCGGCTGGACGCTAGAAACCGCTAGATCTTTCTAGGGTGACACGATTCAGCTCTATACGGCTCTCTAGCTTCCCCACTAGAGAGCCGTATAGAGGTCTAGTGCCCTGCGCCAGTATATCGAACATATGTTCACGCGGGCTGAGAACGCAGAAACTTTCCGAAGTGTGGCACGGTGAACGCGATGAGCCCGCGCTCGGCGCTGTAGATCAGGCCTTTCTTGATGAGGCTGTCACGGGCCGGGGAGAGACTGGACGGCTTTCGGCCGAGCCCTTCGGCCACCTCGGCGGTCGCCACCGGCTCGTCGCCGATGGAGGCCATCGCGTGCATGTAGTCGCGCTCGGCCGGGGTCGCCCGCTCGTAGCGGCTGCCGAAGAAGCCGACCGCCAGCTCCTCCTCCGCCTCGGGCGCGGAGACCTTGATGTCGTCGGCGGTGATCGGGCTGCGCAACGCCAGGTCCCAGGCGACCTTGCCGTAGGCCTGGACGAAGTAGGGGTAGCCGTCGGCCGCCTCGTAGAGCGCGTCGAGGGCCTCCTGGGTGAACTCAACCCCCTCGCTCTCGGCCGGGGCGATGAGCGCCAGGTCGGCCGCCTCGCGATCGAGCCGGTCGATCCTGGCGTAGCGGAACAACCGCTCGGAATAGCTCTTGCTGGCCGACAGAACACTGGGCAGGTGCGGCAGACCGGCACCGACCACGATCAGCGGGCCGCCGCTCTGGGACAGCTCGTGGCAGGCCGCGCAGAGCGCGGAGACGTCCGGCGTCTGCACGTCCTGCATCTCGTCGATGAACAGGGCGATGCCGACCCCCAGGTCGGTGGCGACCGCGGCGGCGTCGACGAACAGCTCGGTGAGGTCGATCTCCAGGTCGCCTGAGTCGGCGCGGCCCCGGCTCGCGGGCACGTCGATCCCGGGCGACCAGTGCGAGGTGCCCTTGGCCGCGCCCGGGTCACGCATCGCGAACGCCTTGAGCACGCCGAGAAACTCCTCGATGCGTTCGGGTGCGCGATGCCTGGGCGCCAACTCGCGGACGGCCAGGTGCAGCGCGGCGGCCACCGGGCGCCGGATCGACTGGTCTGGCCGGGCCTCGATCTTGCCGGTGCCCCACAGCCTTTGCATGGCCATGGACTTGAAGGTGTTCAGCAGGACGGTCTTGCCGACGCCACGCAGCCCGGTGACGACCATGCTGCGCTCGGGGCGACCACGGGCCACCCGCTCCAGGACGATCTCGAACTGCTGCAGCTCTCGGTCGCGCCCTGCGAGCTCAGGAGGGCGCTGCCCCGCGCCGGGGGCGTAAGGATTGCGCACGGGGTCCACGCTCTCGGACTTTATGACGGGATATAGCGGCCGACGTAGATTTCCGTAGAAAGCGCTACGGCGTGTCGCGCGCGGCTGCGCGGAGGCACGCGGCACCGGGGCGTGAGTCGTCGGCGGCGTTGCGAGCATCGCCATGACACACCCCTCACCTGGGCAGACATCGCCCGAACCCGTGTTCGATCCAGTGTCGTCGACTGTAGCGCTACTTCGAACACAGGCGCGAGAGTTTCGGAGAAAAGCTCAACCAAAGAACGTCGGCGCCCTGGTCGAAACGGCTGCAACTCGGGCGAAAGCCGCTGCGAGCAACGGCCCAGGCGAGTCGCGACGAGCGAGTCTCGCCGAGCAGGGCGAGACGGGCAGGGCGAGACGGGCAGGGCGGGGTGCAGCGAGGCGCGACCGGGTCGTGTACGCCCGGTGAGTCCGCCACGACTACCCGTTATCACTTCAAGTAGCTGGACAACTACAATGAAGACTTGTCCTTTTTATCCGGCGTGGGGTGGCGACAAGTGAGAAGCTCTCGATCCGTGATGCGCATTCAGGCGACGCTCGCGCTGGCCGTCGGCTGCCTCGCGGCGGCGTGCGGCACGACCACCGCCCAGCAGCCCGCACAGCAGTCCACACAGACCGGCCAGACACCGGCCGCCCAGGGGACACAGGGTCCCGAGGGCGCCTCGTCGCCGATCCCCTCGGGGGCGCCGACCGCGACGCCGGCTCCGAGCCCGACCCGGACGGAGCCGCCGAAATTCTCGGCCAAGGTGTCCCGGGTCACTCGTGACCAGGTCAGATACTCATGGCGGCCCGGCTGTCCCGTCCCACTCGACGGCCTGCGGATGATCACGATGACCTACTGGGGCTTCGACCACAAGCCGCACACGGGAAAGCTGGTCGTGAACAAGGACGCGACCGACGCGATCATCACGGTCTTCGGCCGTCTGTACGGCTGGCGCTGGCCCATCTACAAGATGGAGCCCGTCGACGCCTACAAGGGAGACGACTACGACTCGATCGACGCCGACAACACCTCGGCGTTCAACTGCCGCTCCGCCACCGGGTCGAGCCACTGGTCCCAGCACGCTTACGGCAGGGCCGTCGACGTCAATCCCCGCGAGAACCCCTACCTGTCCGCCGACGGCACGGTGGCGCACAAGAACGCCCTCAAGTTCGCCAAGCGTCCGGTGGACGCCCCCGGCGTGATCAACCCCGGCGACCGGGTGGTCAAGGCCTTCCAGCGGGTCGGCTGGGAGTGGGGCGGCTACTGGACGGGGATCAAGGACTATCAGCACTTCTCCGAGGCGGGGAACTGAGGGGAACTGAGACGCTGGAGACACCTCCGGCGGGCGCGGACGGCGACGCCCCCTCCCCGCAGGCCTGGACGGACCCCTTCCGCGCACCCGGACGGCCTCCTTCAGCGGTCCCGGACGGTCTTCTCCCGCGGACCTGGACGGCGGTGCCGTATCGGAAACACCAGATCAGGGCCGGTCGTGACGTCATGTGGACACGGAGAGCAGCCAGACGGACGAACTGACAGATCATTACAAAAGCCTTGTATCCCCCCATGGCGGTACGCCCCACCCCCGGAAACCTGCCTGCCCTGGTGCATGATTGACCCCATGGTGGCCAAGGACGGAGACGGGTGGGCCCAGTGTGATCTCGGACATCAGCACTGGGGAGTGAACGGGGCCTCCGGGCTGCTCGCCGTCCACCACGACAGCACGGGGACCCCCTGGGTGCTGATGCAGAAGCGTTCCAGCTGGAGCCATCACGGCGGCACCTGGGGTCTGCCCGGTGGTGCGATCGACAGCCACGAGGACGCCATCGCGGGCGCGTTCCGCGAGGCCCGGGAGGAGGCCGCCCTGGACGGCGAGGGCCTGCGGGTCCAGGGCGTCTACGTCGACGACCACGGAGGCTGGTCCTTCCAGACGGTGATCGCCGAAGCCTCCGGCCTACTGGAGGCCGCCCCCGCCAACAGCGAGAGCACCGACCTGCGCTGGCTCACGCCCGACGAGATCTCCGCCAGGAACCTGCATCCCGGCTTCGCCGAGACCTGGCCGGTGATCAGCCAGGCGCTCGACCCCGTGCTGGTCGTCCTGGACGCCGCGAACATCATCGGCGCTCGCGCGGAGCACGGCTGGTGGCGGGACCGCGCCGGGGCCGCCGCCAAGCTCGTCTCCGAGGTCGGCGCGCTCAGCGCGGGCGGCGTGCGCGCGCTACCCGCCGGTCTGCCCGCCCTGACCAGGTGGTTCCCCCGGTTCACCGTGGTCGTCGAGGGCGCCGCCCGCGACGTCGCCGCGGTCCCCGGCGTCTCGGTGATCGCCGCCCCGGGAAGCGGCGACGACGCCGTCGTGCGGGCCGTACGGGATGCCGCTCCCTGGGAGCGGGTCCTGGTCGTCACCGCCGACCGGGGACTGCGCGAGCGGGTCACCGCTCTCGGGGCCGAGACGACCGGCCCCAGGTGGCTGCTGTCCCAGCTTTGACATCCTCCCGGTCCCAAAACCGGGATTCCCGGCCGAAGCCGGGTGATTCGCGGTTCACAACCTCGCCCAACGGCTGGAGGGCTCCCCGCGTCGAAGGAACCTCGCCCCCGGCGGTGACCGTCGGCTGTGATCGGAACGGCTGGATTCGGCCGGACAGGGTGGTGAATGTTCCACGTGGAACATTCCAGGATCTGTCACGATACGGATCATGCCCGAGCTTCGGACCGAATCGCGGAGCGTCTGGGACGACCAAGACGAGACCGTTCCTCCTGACTCGTGGGGACGTGGCGCGTCGCGGGGACGCTCACTGCCATGGGGGTTCGCGCTCGTCGTCGTCCTGCTGGTGGTCGGCCGGTTCACGCTCGCGTCCCGCCTGACGTCACCCGCGCTCCAGACCTGGGCGACCGTCTTCGTCGCCATCTGCGTGCAGGCGCTGCCGTTCCTGGTCTTCGGCGTGACGCTGTCCGCCGCGATCACCGCGTTCGTCCCGGCCTCCTTCTGGACCAGGGCCCTGCCGAGGCGGCCCGCCGCCGCCGTGCCCGTCGCGGGAGTGGCCGGCGCGGTGCTGCCCGGCTGCGAGTGCGCGTCGGTGCCCGTCGCATCGGGCCTGATGGCGCGGGGGGTGACTCCCGCCGCCGCACTGGCCTTCCTGCTCGCCTCACCCGCGATCAATCCGGTCGTCCTGGTCGCGACGGCCGTCGCCTTCCCCGGGCAGCCGATGATGGTGGTCTCCAGGTTCGGGGCGTCGCTGACCGTCGCGGTGCTGGTCGGCTGGCTCTGGCTGCGGTACGGCAGGAGCGAGTGGCTGCGGATCCCCGCACGTCCGCACGGGGACGGCAGGAAACTGGCGCGCTTCGGCGAGGCGATGCGGCACGACCTGCTGCACGCGGGCGGGTTCCTCATCGTCGGCGGCCTCGCCGCCGCCACGCTCAACGTCCTGGTCCCCCGGGAGTGGCTGACCACGATCGCGGGTGTGCCGTGGCTGGCCGTGCCGGTGATGGCCCTGCTGGCGGTGCTGCTGTCGATCTGCTCCGAGGCCGACGCGTTCGTCGCGGCCTCGATGACCGCGTTCTCTCCGACCGCGAAGCTGGCCTTCCTCGTGGTCGGGCCGATGGTCGACCTGAAGCTGATCGCGCTCCAGGCGGGCACGTTCGGCAGGGCGTTCACGGTCAGGTTCGTCCCGCTGACCTTCGCGCTCGCCGTCCTGGTGAGCGTTCTCTTCGGACTTCTCGGATTTCTCGGACGGCCGCCGCTGTGAACCGCGCGACCCAGAACCTCGTGCTGCCCCTGCTCGGCTGCGCCGTACTGCGGATCTCGGCGTTCTCCGCGACGTATCTGAACTACGTGAAACCCGGCTTCCGGCCGTTCCTGGTCGCCACGGGAGTGGTGCTGGTGATCCTGGGCGTCACCGGGCTGATCCAGGCGTCCCGCCCGGGGAAGCCCTCTCCCGAGGAGGGCAACGGCCACGCTCAGGCCGGTTCCGGCGATGGGCAGGACATGCACCATGCTCACTCGGAAGGCCCGGATGAGGGTACGGCGGGCGAGGAGCACGGGTACGAAGGGCACAGGCACGAAGGGCACAGGCACGAAGGGCACAGGCACGAAGGGCACGGGCACGACCACTCGCGCGGGCCGCGGGTCGCGTGGCTGCTGTGCCTGCCGATTTTCGCGATCTTCCTGATCGCGCCACCCTCGCTCGGCTCGTTCGCCGCCGCCAGGTCGGACACGCCTCCGCCCCGCGACCAGACCCTCACCGCCTTCACCCCGCTGACCGGCGAGGGCCCGACGGACATGCCGATCAGCGAGTTCATCGGCAGGGCGTGGGACGACGACAAGAAGTCCCTCACCGACCGCCGGGTCAGGCTGACCGGCTTCGTCGTCCCGTCGAGGAGGAAGGGGCAGTGGTACGTCACCCGGATGCAGATCGCCTGCTGCGCCGCGGACGCGTTCCCGCTGAAGGTCGCGGTCAAGGGGCTCAAAGCGCCCCCGGAGGACACCTGGGTCGAGGTCACCGGGACCTGGATCCCGCAGACGTTCGGCAAGATGCCCAACGGGGTCGTCTACCCCGAGCTGGCCGGTACGGATCTGGTGAAGGTCGCCACACCGGACGAGCCGTACGAGTAGTCCGGGGCCGGCGTCAGGTGCGGGACAGCGCGGGATCTGGTGGCGCGACCCGGCACAGGTCGCGGGTGGCCCGGTGGAACAGCCAGTAGCTCACCGCCGCGACGACGGGGAAGAAGAGCCTGGCCGGGCCGGGAATGTCGAGGGTGAGCAGACCGTCGTTGAGCGAGTGGAGTACGGCCGCCGCCGCGAAGGTCCCGGTGACGGCGCTCGTCACCACGACCCGTCCCTTGACCTGCCAGACTCCGAAGGCGATCGCGCAGACCAGGCCGGTCCAGGCCAGATGGCTGAACGGTGTGGTGAGCCCGCGCATGAACAGCACCACACCCGCCCCCAGGACGTTGTCGTGGCTGAGGCTTTTCCAGGCGTACGACATCGACTCCATGATGGCGAACCCGGTCGCGCAGGACAGGCCGAGCGCGACGCCGGCGGGTTTGGTCAGGTGATGCCCGCTGAACGCGACCGCGAGAAGAGGAACGAACTTGGCCGCCTCCTCGATCCATCCGACCCGCAGGATCGTGGGGCCGCTTTTGTCCGCGATGAAGAGGGAGTCGAAGTATCCGCCGAGCAGGAGAGCGACACCCCCGCCGAACAGGAACATCCCCACCAGCGTCGTTCCCGGCACGCTGTCACCGATCCCGGTCCGGTCGTGGATGGCGACGAGAAGCGCGACCGGACCCGCCGCCGCGCCGTAGAAGAAGGCCGCGGGCATTACCGCGCGGTTGCCGACCATCTCCATCATGAAGATCAGCGCAGCCGACAGGGCCATCATTGCGATCCACACTTTGAACCATCTATGCCGATAGAACCTTAAATGTCCTCGCATGTGAGGTAATTCCCCGTTTGGGGTTACGCAAATTCGGGCGAATGGTGCATTATTCCCTAAAGATCATTCCCGCTACGATGACCGCGCCGATCACCATGAAGACCACGGGAACGAGCCACCGCCCCGACCGCTCGACCAGCTCAATGATCTTCTTGTGCGACCCGAGCCAGGAGGCCACCGCGCACCAGACCGCCACGAGCACGGCGAACACCGCGACGGTGACGAGGCTGGAGGCCGGGCCGATCGTACGGAACATCGGGGTGTAGACCGAGATGTTGTCCGCGCCGTTGGCCACGGTCACCCCGGCGATCGAGACCACCCCGGAGGCGACCGGTTCCGCGTCGTCGCCCTTCCTGAAGAACCCCCACACTCCCAGGCCGAACGGGATCAACCCGAGCAGCCCGACCCACCGGTCCGGCACCACGGCCAGCCCGAGCGCCGCCACGGCGGAGACCACGACCAGGGCGGCGATGCCGACGTACTGCCCCGCGACGATCTTCCAGGGAGGGGGAACGCCTCCCGACCTGGCCGCCAGGAACAGCACCGTCAAAATGACGATGTCGTCCACATTGGTTCCGGTGAAGACAGCGGCGGCCGTACCGATCGTTTCGCCCACAGGCGCATTATGGAGCTCGCTCCCGCACAGTGCCCTGGCAGGCCTCGGCCCATGAGCCGCGCGTAGCCTCGCCGCCCGCACTCGGGTCACCGTGGCCGAGCACGGGCGCCGGGAGTTAAGATCACGTTCGTTACGCCAGCGCTCCGCCGCCCGTTCTCGCTCGTCGCGCCCACCGCCCGCCCAGCCCGTCCCGCCTGCTCCGTCCGTTCCCTTCGGCCCCCCGGAGGCCTCGCGTGGACCATCCGCCGCAGTACGGCAAGGCACCGAGGGGTGAGACCGGCCGAGGCGTGGTCGTGATATTGATCATGGTCATCGGCGTGCTCATCGCGGCGGTCGTCACCGTGGTAATGGTGTTCAGCCCCACTCCCACCCCCAAGAGCACCCCCACGTTCCAGGGACCTGAGCACTCGGAGACCTCTGTGCGTCATGACGCGCAGCTCGCGCTCGACACCTATTACGGCGGGTCGTACGGCGATTTCTGGGACCTGTGGAGCTCGCAGGCCCAAGGGCTGATCAAACGCGAGGAGTACGTCCGGCTGTTCCAGCTCTGCCCGCCCCTCACACAGGACACCCAGGCCGCCATCACCACCGTCACGGTCACCGGCGACAACGCCAAAGTGCAGGCGACCGGGGGAACGGGCGACTTCGACTTCGTCCTCGAAGGCGGGTCCTGGCGGTACACGCCGTCACCGCAACAGCAGCTGGACTATCGGACCAAGACGGCCGACCAGCTGGCCCAGGAGCAGCGGTCCGCGGGCGCCTGCGGCACGAGCGTCCCCACCTCGCCCCCGACTCCCTCCTCCTTCCCGGTGCCGACCTCCTTCCCGACACCGACCTCGACGCCACCCCCAACCTCGACATCGACATCAACATCGACATCGACATCGACATCGACACCGACACCGACACCGACACCGAACTGATTCTCTTCCGCGGAAATCCAGATGAACCCGCGTGCCCGAGACAAGATAATCCGACCTCATGACTGCAGAAAAAGGCCTCAAGGATCTCAGGAGAGCACTGGGATCCGGCGCCCCCGTCGCGGTTTATCGCGGCATCGACGACGTGGCGAGGCTGAAATCCTATGTCGTGGGCGTGGGCAGGAAATGGGCGCTGCTGCACACCGTCTCCGATGAGATCACCCTCAACGGGCACTCGGCCGTACGGCTCCGCGACGTCGAGCACGCGACCGGATCGGGCTGGCTGGGCGCGCGCTTCGCACATCGCGCCCTGAAACTCCGAGGGGAGCATGCCCGGCCGCTGGCACAGATCGACCTGGACTCCACAAGGAACCTGGTCGAAACGATGGCCACGGCGTTTCCCCTGATATCGGTTTACCTCGAGAGGCTCGATCCCGACGCCTGTTTCATCGGCAGGGTCAACCGGGTCACACGCAAGGGTTACCTCCGCCTACAGGAGATCGATTCCAAGGCCGCCTGGGACGTCACGTGTTCCAGGACCAAACTGGCCGACATCACCAGGGTCGACGTGGGCGGCGGTTACATCGACGCCCTGCACCTGGTCGGAGGGCCTCCTCCCGGCCACTGAGCACCGAGGGTCCTTTTCCACACGGGTGCCGTGCGGGCCGTACCAATCCTCTCCCCCAGCGGAAGGAACGGCGGACATACGGTCACGCGCGAAAGAAAGAGAAGACGGCGCCCACGAGCCGGGGACGGCCCAATAATCTCCGAAAAATCTCCACACCCCTTTGTGAATGCCTCGACACCTCTGTGTTTTGTAAATCATCCGTCAACCTTATGGCATTAACAGAAAGGCAAGAATAATGTGAGATCGGATGCCCCTTCGGGGGGCCGATTCGCGCCCCACGAGAAGGGACGGAGGCAGAGCCGGATGAATGTGCACGCCGGGGTCGCGATGCTGTTCGCTTTCGCGATCGGCGCGCTCGGACTGTACGTACTGGCGACCGAACGACTGCCCCGGTGGATCCGCAGACGCGACCGGCACGAGCCGCAGGCGTACGGGTGGGCAAAGCTGCTGATGGCCGTGTTCATAACAATGATCGTCATGCCCCAGATCATGGACCTGCCGTACGGGCTCGTCATCGGGTTGATACTTCTGGGACTCGCCGCCGCCGTGGCGTCCTGGTGGCTGACCTTGAAGCGAATCCGTTGAAGCGAATCCACCTCGGCCGTCCACCGGACGCGCCGGAGCGGAACCTGCCGCCGGACATGGTCCGCCCCGGGAACCGTCCAGGCCCGTGACGACGCCGGGGGCACGGGGACGGCTCCGGACCACGGCGGCGTACCGTTCTGGAGGGTCCGAAGAAAAGACTCCGTGGGCCGCCACGCTATTCAAGAGCACCACGCCTCGAATAGCGACAGCGTCTCCCATCAGGTGGGAACATTCTTTTCCGGCATCAGAGGTCACAGAAAATCATCACTCATATGTCCGGCACAGCCGATTCGATATCTTGGTGACGTGCCGCCCAGCGAACGCCACCTCTCCCCTGAAGAACAAGCTGTGGTTCTGGCCCTTCTCGCCCAGGACTTCCCCGGTGTGGACGAGCTCCGGGCTCAGGTCGCTTCGGCAGTCGTGACCAGCAGTTGCGGATGCGGATGCGCGACGGTCAACCTCCGGACGGAAGACGAGCCCCTCACCTCCGACGCTCCCACACGAGACAGAGTGCTGATCTCCGCCTATGTGCGTGGACGCGACGACGGTGTCCTCCTCTTCGTCAAGGGAGAACGTCTTTCGTGCCTCGAGGTCTACTCCAGTGACGACGAACCCGCTCCGCTCCCTCGCCCGGAGGACCTCATCATCGATCCACCGAACACGTGGGACTGACGGGTACCCCGTGGTCATGGACCGGCTGTCTCCCAAGATCCTCTCGGCAGGACCGATAAGGGCGTTTCCGACTGTAGGCGTTCCAGCACTCACGACCCGCCGACCGGTGAAGAACGCCGCAGACAGCCGGACGGCAAGGCCACTCACCGCGCTTCGAAGATCTGCTCTGAGCGGAGAATGTCACTGATGGACGATCCGACTCCCAGCACGACCGCCAGCTACGACCACATCGCCGATGCCTACGCCGAGCAGTGGAAGCAGCCTTCGCCCGAGATAGCTCGCCTTCTCGAGCGGTTCACCGAGAGGCTGCCTCAGGGCGCGCGCGTCGCCGACCTCGGCTCCGGTCCAGGCCGTGACACACGATGGCTGGCTGACCGGGGCGTGGTCGCCGTCGCGGTCGATCGTTCCGTTTCGATGCTCGGCATAGCCGCCGGTCGTGGCGTCCCGGTGATACGGGGCGACCTACGATATCCGCCTTTCGCCCCCGCGAGCCTGAACGGAATCTGGGCGATCGCCTCCCTGCTTCACGTTCCCTCCGATCAGACAGTCGGCACGCTGCGCCGATGGCGGCAGGTCCTTCGCCCCCGAGGTGTTCTCGGCCTGTCCACCTCCCTCGGTGACGACGAAGGATGGGAGAAAGTGCCCTACGCCACCACAACGCCACAGCCGGAATCGCTTCACCGCTGGTTCGTGCACCGCCGTCCGGAAGCACTGCTCGACGCCCTCACCGAAGCCGGATTCCAGGTCCAGGAGCACGAGACACGGGTCAGTCGCCGAACCTGGCTGCAGGTGATCGCCCAGCGGGCAGATTCCCTTTAGCCAACATGTTCAGTTCTCTTGAGAACACGTTCGGGACACATCGGTTCGGGAGAGACCACATCGTGGGGCACCGGGAGGTCGTCGTCGCGTGGAAGAGTCACCACGACGGGAGGGGGCTGCCACACCTCGATGGATGCCCGCTGCCCATAGAGCCTGATGCCTCATCCGAGGCTGACGCCGGGGGATTACTGTGGGCCCATGACCAGCCGATCCGCGCAGCGGCGCCACGAGCAACTTCGTGACTTTCTGCGCATCCGTCGAGCGCGGCTCACACCAGGTGATGTCGGCATCCTTCCGGCGGGCCGACGACGGACTCCGGGGTTGCGGCGCGAAGAGGTGGCGATGCTGGCCGGGGTCGGAGTGTCCTGGTACACCTGGCTCGAGCAGGGGCGCGACATCACGGTCTCGGCTGATGTGCTTGACGCGATCGCCAGGGCCCTGCGCCTCAGTGAGCCGGAGCGGGTGCATCTGTATTTACTGGCCGGTCTCAACCCACCGCCCACAGATGGGGTGCCCGGGGCCGAGGTCACCCCAGAAGTACGGCACCTGCTCGACGCGTGGGGGCAACGGCCTGCGGTGTTGCGGGACCGATGCTGGAATGTGCTGGCGTTCAACGACACCGCCCAGACGGTGTTCGGCTTCGACGGCACGGCCCACAACTGCCTGATCACGTTCTTCACCAATCCTCGATACCGCGCGGTGCACGACGTGTGGGTTTCGGCCGCGTCCGCTGTCGTGGCCGCCTATCGCGCCGACGCGGCGCACTTTCCGGACGATCCCGAGTTCCGAAAGGTGGTGAACGATCTCAGCGTTGTGAGCCCCGAATTCGCCGAGCTGTGGGACCGCCACGAGGTGGGCGTCCCGATCCAGGCCGTGAACGCGCTCCGCCATCCCGAGGCCGGTGACCTGTTCTTCGACGCGACGACCCTGACGGTCGCCGACCACCCCGACTGGCATCTCGTGCTGTACAACCCTCGGCCCGGCACCGAAACCGGCGATCGACTCGAATGGCTACAGCACAACCGCCTCGCCGCACCCGCCTGACCGCGGACCTCCCGAACCTGGTGGTGCCACACCCACGATAACCACGCACTGTATGTTCGCGGCGCGGGTCGGCACGCTGAATCCATGACGCACAACAGTTCCCGGTTCAACGGCAAGGTCGCGCTGATCACCGGAGGGACCAGCGGCATGGGGCTGGCCACCGCGCACCGGCTACTCGCCGAAGGCGCGCAGGTGATCATCACCGGACGCGACAAAACCCGGCTCGACACCGCGCTTGAGGAGCTCGGCGACCGGGTGCTTGGAATACCCGGGGACGCGACAAGTCTCACCGATCTGGAAACGCTGACAGCGACCATCCGCGACCGGTACGGGCGGCTGGACGTGGTGTTCGCCAACGCAGGCATCGGCGCGTTCCAGCCCGTCGGCGACGTCACCGAGGCCGAGTTCTACCACGTCGTGGACGTCAACTTCAAAGCAGCGTTCTTCACCATCCAGAAGACGCTTCCACTGCTGCCCGACCGGGGAGCAATCGTGATCAACGCTTCATTCGCCCTGCATCGTGGTGTGCCCGACGCCGCTCTCTACTCAGCGACCAAGGCGGCGGTGCACAACCTGACCCGAACCCTCGCAGCCGAACTGACGCCCAGGCGGATCCGGGTCAACTCCGTGAGCCCCGGCTACATCGACACCCCGGCGTTCCGGGCCGAGACCTCCGCCACGGCCCAGGCCGCCATCGCCACCGTGGTCGCCGCCGGCCGTGTCGGTACCGCCGACGAGGTAGCCGCCACGGTCGCCTTCCTCGCCTCCAGCGAAGCGTCCTACATCAACGGACAGGACATCCTCGTCGACGGCGGCCTGATCCCCGCCATCCCGGCGCCGATGCTGTAGTCCGCCGATGCTGTAGTCCAGGGCAGCCGGAAGTCCCGCCAGCCGACGATGTCATCCGCCCAGGTCGTGGCCTTGCGAGGCTGAGATCGGCAGTCGCCGTGTGAGACTGAGGCGGGTATGCGCGATCGGGACGCCAGGTTCACCGCCGTAGCGGTGCCCCGTCACCCGCCCGATGTCTCCGGGCAGGCGGGAAGGGCGGCGAGCCACAGCTGGTGCTCGAAGCTGCCGCCGGGATAGGCACTCCACCGCTGCAACACCAGCCATCGGTCTCCGACCCGCCACACCCACAGATCGTTGCTGTCGCCTTCGAGGAGGTAGCCGGGCCCGGCATCGCCCGTCGCCGGGCCGTACCGCGCGCTGAGCCGTTCGGCGAGCGTGGTGAAGTAGTGCTCGAAGGCTGTTTCCACGCCGTCGCCCAGGAACGGGTAGGTCCCCCACGTGCTCTCGTACGCGTAATCGACGGCGAGCTCCGCCAAGGCTCCGACCTTGGCGTACTCCTCCACGTCGTCCTCATCCGCCCCGGAGAGGTCGTAGACGTCGCCGTCGCGATCACCGGCGTACGACACCGTGTACGGCAGAAAGCGGCGCGACTCGGCGGCGAGCAGCTTCTCGGCCGTGACGACGATGTCGCCCTCCCAGTAAGCCAGGTCGTAGAAGTGGTACGCCGCGTCCCGGCGCAGGAAGGCTTGTTCCGGAAAGAAGGTGCCCGGCGCGAGGTCGCTCCGCCACACCTCGCCGCCCCCCGCGTCGCGGACGCGCAACACCCGCTCCACCTCACCGCTCACCGCGTCCCGGACGTGTGACACCCGCTCCACCTCACCACTTACCGCGTCCCCGACAGGCGGAACTCCTTCGCCCTCGTCGTCGGCGACGTCTCGGGTGAGCGGCACACGCTCGCTCGTCCCGGTGATGTGGCCCGCCACACCGAGTTCGGCGACCTCGACACGGCACACCTCACGCCCAAGGGTGTCGACGTAAGCGACGTCTCCCTCATAAGTGATGAACGGGGCGACCCCGCTCAGAGCGAAACCGTACACGCCGCCGTAGTCCTCGTCCTGGTCGGCCAGCGGCTCGCGGTAGGGAAGGGGGATGAATTCGCCGTCGGCGCGCAGCACCCCCCAGTCCTCGCCGTTCTCGCCGTTCTCGTCACGGAGCGCGATGGTCGCGCCGCAGGGCCGGAAGTGCATGGCCCAGGTGAACGGCCCGGCGATCGCCACGGCTCCCGTTTCTCCTACGAAGCTCACCGGTGAGCTTCCGCGCCCGAGGCGCGCGAGTCCACACACCATCCGGCCGCTGAGGCCACTGTGGTGGGCCACGACCGTGGAGCCGCGCGCGTCGACGAATCCCGCGCCGCTGTCCTGGAGGTACGCGGACACGAGGCCCTCCTCGGTCCACTCCCCCATGCGGAGGTACCGAGGCTCGACGATCCAGTCGCCCTCGCGGTCGATCAGCCCCCATCCCCGTTCCCACGCGGCCTCCGGGTCCCGCACCGGCGCCGCTCCTTCGGCTGAGAACGGCTTCGCGACCGCGAACCGCGGCTTGATGACCAGGGCGCCGTCCACGTCGATGTAACCCCACCGATCGTCGATCTTCACCGCCGCCAGCCCGACACCCGAAAACCGCTCGGCCTCCATGAACGGGCCGGAGATCACGATCTGGCCGTCGCGGTCGATGTAACACCACCCCTCGTCCACGCGCACGGGAGCCAACCCGACACCGGCCACGTCACCGAACCGGCCCACATCACCGAACCCCGCCGCGTCGCCGAACCGGGGCTCGATCACGATCTCGCCCCGGTCGCTCAGGTACCCCCAGCGTCCGTCGCGTTGGAAACGCGCCAGGCCACCGCTGAACGCCTTCGCCCGCTCAAGGGTGGGTTCGACCAGCCACCGGCCGGTGTGGTCAACGTAACCCCAGCGCCCGTCCAGTGCCTGCGCCGGCGCGATGTGCCCGGCCGCCTCGTGCGCGCCGTACGGAATGACCGCGTCGAACCGTCCCACCCGCCGCAGATCCGGCGGCCGCACAAGCGTGCCGTCAGAACTCACCAGGGCCACACGCTCCCCGAACGAACCCCGCCCACAGCAACGAACCGGATGAGGAGGCAGTACGGCAGACATAGGCGTTCCTTTCCCATTGCTCTCACTCATCTTCGACAGCGCGGCTCTAGCGGAAGGTCACGCACAGGCTCCTGGCCGGAGAGCTTGCTCGTGAAAATCCATCGTGAGGTGAGCAAGCATCCGGGGGCACCGGTTTCCCTGTGACTGTTCGCAGGCGTTCAATCCCGAGCACGTCGGCGCTCGGCCAGGTGGCCCCACACTGACACGACAGCGATGGAGGCGACCAGCAACACGACGCTTCCGGTGATGTCGAGCACGTAGTGGTTCCCCGTGGTGAGCACGACTGTCGCCATACCCAGCGGAAAGATCCACGACAGCAACGCCAGTCGCGGATGGGAGGGCCGCAGCGCGCACCACACGGCATACGCGCACCATAACGACCACCCCACGTGCATGCTGGGCATCGCCGAATACACGTTCTGGCCGTTGCCGATCTCTCGTGAGGCGTGGCCGCCCAGGATGTCGTGCTCGGCGATGATGTCGACGACGCCCGGTAGGGCGAACCGCGGGGGCGACATGGGCAGCGCCCAGAAAACGGGCAACACGAGGACGGCCATCGTGACGAGGGTCCGGCGAACCTTGACGTAGACATCGGCGTGCCGGACGAAGACCCACATCAGCACACCGAGGATCGCGAGGTAGTACAGGCGGTAGTAGTACACCGCCGGCTGGATGAGGGCTGGATGCTCGGTCAGCCACTGGTTCGCCCTCAGCGCGATGTCCAGGTGGAGGGCCCGCTCTATGGATTGCAGGGCCAGAGCGTTGGCGGTGGCGGCTACGAGATCTCTCCCGACGGCGGCATGAAGTAGTGAAAAGAGCAGGACCACGAGCAGCAGGCCGGCCACTTCGACGAGTGGTGCGGGGCGCCCACCTGTCCTCCCGACAAGTGCGGCTGAGCGGGCGCGCGCCACCAGGCGCGATAATCGGCCGGCGGCCACCTCACGTAGGCTCACGCGCGTCACCCTAATTCACTCCGCTTTGGCATGGATCATGTCAGCCGATGGATGCGTGACGGGCTGAAGGCCGGCTATCCCAGCGCGAGAATCAGACAGAGCCACACGTCCGACAGCGCGGCGCTCAGGCGCCGTTACCCCGTCGAATCGTTGGCGGGCGAGGAGCCTGAGACGGCGTTGAGGAGGCAGGCCGCAGCTACCGCTGCGTGATCGTCACCGGTACGCAGCCGTTCCAGGACCGTGAGCGCCTCTTCGCGCCCAATGTCACTGACAAGCAGTGCGAGTGCTACCCGGAACTGCACGCCTCGATCGTGCTCTATGGCGAGCCTCGCCAGCATTCCCGTGGCTGAGGCATTCATCGCGGCCAGTCCACGGACGCGACGATCGTCATCATGGAGGGCGCGGTCGAACGTCTCGGTGAACGTCCCAGGCGGCCGAAGCTCGGCGAGTGTGGCGAGAGCGACCAGCCGAACGGGCGTACGAGCCGACTCAGGCGGATCGTCATGGTCCCGATCATCGAACTCGCCAGGATCCTGCACGAGCGGTGCGACGGCCGCCACGTCGACGGAGTCTCCGTTGCCCCCGAGCCACCGCAGGGCCTCAGCCCGCACACCGGGATCGGCCGCCGACAGGTCCGCGAGCCTCTTCGCCTTCACAACTCCATGATCGATGGCCCCGTCTCTCAAGTGAACAGCTCGGCTCGCACGTACTTCCCGCTGCCGAACGGGCAGGCTCGCACTCATAAGGTTCCTTATCCAGTCGGCCCGCGTCCTCTGCCACAGCCTGCCGCCGAAACCCGAGCCGACCGAGCAAGGTCGCCGCTCCAGGCCAAGGCCATATTCCGCTGGGTTACAGCGATTGCCGCCGGGCACTCCAAAAGCCCAGAGTTCTCGCGAACCCGAGGGGCGGTACCGGCGCGTCGGAGGGTTTGCCGGGTTGTGAACCCTTACGTTTTCCAGAACCCAAGGCCGCCTTATGAACGATCTTCCCCCGCTGGAGGGAGTGAGGTCACCCGGATAGGGGAGGTCCAGCCGTCGCAGCTGGGGGGACGGTGATCTCATGGCGATCAGGTTGATGCCCCCGACGCTGGCTGTACGCGATACCGAACAGCCGGTTCCGAAATAGGCGGTCCTCACCGCCCGTGCGATCCCTTTCCTACTGCTCCCCCACTGCCTGTGGCGGCTGCCGTTCGCCTTCGACTTCAGCATGGGGATGATCGATCCGAACGCACCGGCATGGATGTGGTGGGCCATCCCCTATGTTTTCGGACTCAGCGTGGTGTCGGAGGCGGCGGCGCTGCTCTCCCTCGGTCTGGTGCGGGGATGGGGTGAGGTCGCGCCCGCCTGGCTCCCGATCGTTGGTGGGAGACGTATCCCGCCGTTGGCGGTGATCATCCCCGCCGCTCTGGGCGGCTTGACCGCGACCGCGATATATGGAAGCGCGTTGCTGACCTGGCTGAACGTCCCGGGATTCCATGGTTTGGGGTTTTCCAGCGGCTGGTGGGAAGCGCTGGCGGACGTGTGCATCGCCCCTGGGATCTTGTGGGGCCCCCTGGTGTTGGCCCTGACCTACGCCTACTACGTGCGGCGTCGCCGGCGGGGACGTTAAACAGCCCTCCTGCTCACGGCGTAGCGCGAAATCATCGATCACGAAATGCGGGCCAGAACCAGTTTTCACCCGCCATCGACACGTGGCTGTACTCGTGGCTGTACAGCCAATGCTCACCTTGGTGGCTGACCTCTTCCTTACCAGGTTCCTTATCAGGGGCGAGACGACATGATGCGGGCATGACGTTGTCGACGGTGTTCACGGAGATGTTCGGCGTGCGGTACCCTATCGCGCTGGCGCCGATGGGTGGGGCGGCCGGTGGCGCGCTGGCCGCAGCTGTCTCCCGCGGTGGCGGGTTCGGGATTCTGGGCGGCGCGTACGGGGACCCGGAGTGGTTGGCACGTGAAGTGCCGATCGTCGCGGGCGCTGAAGAGCCGTGGGGTGTCGGATTCCTGACCTGGGGGATCGATCTCGCCGTGGTGGAACTGGCACTGAGCTACGGTCCCAGCGCCGTGATGCTGTCCTTCGGCGATCCGAGCCCATACGCGGAGCATGTCCGCCAGACAGGGGCTCTGTTGATCCTCCAGGTCACCGATCTGGAGGAGGCCAAGCGGGCCGTGGACCTGGGCGCCGACGTGATCGTGGCTCAGGGAACCGAGAGCGGCGGGCACGGAGCCATGCGCGGGCGGGCCACTTTCCCGTTCGTGCCCGCGGTGGTGGATCTCGTAGCTCCGGTGCCGGTGTTGGCAGCGGGCGGGATCGCCGATGGACGCGGTGTGGCGGCGGCTCTCGTGCTGGGTGCTGCCGGAGTGCTCATCGGCACCCGCTTCCAGGCCACCACCGAAGCCCTGGTCAATCCCTCGATCACCAAGGCGATCCTCGAGGGGCGGGGCCAGGACACCGAGCGGAGCACCGTGCTGGACATCGCACGAGGCTCCAAGTGGCCGTCGAAGTACCCTGCCCGCACCCTCGGCCACCCCTACCTCGACCGCTGGCGCGGCCGGGAGGCCGAGCTTGCCGCCGATCCCCAAGCCCTTCAGGACTACCAGGACGACGTGGCACGCGGCGCGATCCCCCCGCTGCCGGTTTGGGCGGGTGAGGCCGTCGACCTCATTACCGACCTGCCCTCGGCGGAGGACCTGGTCCCCGCGATGGCCATCCAAGCCGAGGACGCACTGACCCGAGCGGGACGCCGCTGACCCACCAACCGTCAGCGCCGTTCCGGCTCGTTCGTCACGTGCCACGGTGAAACTACCGAACCAGGAGCGGTTACTCACAGTCACACCGTGACTGGCCGTTCATGGAGAATTTCTGGTGGCCACTGTTACCTGGGCCTGTCCAAGGTGCGGAACGTACGGCTCGGCCTGGACGCCCTGACACTCCGGCTCGACGGCGGAGCCGCCGCGGCGACCACGATCGCCCGTAAGCGGTCGGTCTTCTACAACTCAAGGTCTACGCCAAGTGCATCGACGGAGGCGCAGAGACCGCCAACCGACGGATAGACGACGCGCTCGCAGCGTGATCACGAACACTCCCAAGGGACTCGTTCACCACGGCGCCTTTCGTTCACACCGAAGGGGGCAGAGGGTCGAATCCTCCATAGCTTCCGATGGCCGTTCTTGAGATGGCTGAAGGAAGTTGACGGGATCCGTGCGTGATCGGCAATGCGTGCAGGACTGCAGCCCCGCGGGCCTACCGGATGTCGTCACGGCGACGGTTGCGTCCGAAACGTGCCAGTGCCCGCTGCTTCACCACTGCTTGGCTGTGTTCGCAGTCCACTCGCACCTGCCTGAACGGGAACGATGTCTATCACCCTCGCCCGGCCCCGCTCGCCCTTCATCAGCTGGCTCACGGTCACCTCGCTCATGCTGGGCATCTTTGCCATCGTCACCAGCGAAATCCTGCCCATCGGCCTGCTGACCACCATCGGCGCCGACTTCGGCATCTCCGACGGCGCCACAGGGCTGACCATGACCGTGCCCGGCATCGTCGCCGCGGTCGCCGCCCCCACCGTCACACTGACCACCGCACGCCTGGACCGCCGCGTGATGCTGTGCGTCCTGATGGCGGTGCTCGCCGCCGCCGACGTGCTGGCCGCGGTGGCGACCTCCTACTGGGTCATGCTGATCTCCAGAGTGCTCGTCGGCCTCACCATCGGCGGCTTCTGGTCCATCGGGGCCGGGCTGGCCGGCCGCCTGATGCCGCCGCACGCCGTCGGCACCGCCACCGCTGTGATCTTCTCTGCCGTGCCGCTGGGCTCCGTGCTCGGCGTACCAACCGGCACCTTCATCGGCAACCTCGCCGGCTGGCGAACCGCCTTCCTGGTCCTGGCCGCGCTGGCCGTCCTCGTCCTGGCCGCCCTGCTGACGCTGCTGCCGCCACTGCCCGCCCACCAGGTCACCAGCCCTCGCGTCCTGCTCGGCCTGCTGCGTACGCGGGGCGCCAAAACCGCCCTGCTGGCCACCTTCCTCATCGTCTTGGCCCATTTCGGCACCTATACCTACGTAACGCCCTTCCTCCAGGACGTCACCGGCTTGCGTCCCGCAGCCGTCAGCGCCGTCCTGCTGGCGTACGGCATCGCCGGAATCGCCGGCAACTTCCTGGCCGGCAAGGCCACCGCCACCCGCCTGCGAGCCGCTTTCGCAACCTGCGGCTGCCTGATCGCGGCCACCACCCTGCTGCTGCCCTCGGTAGGCGGCACAACCGCCGGCGCCGTGGTGTTGCTCGTGGTCTGGGGCCTGGCCTACGGAGGCGTGCCCGTCTGTTCGCAGGCATTGTTCATCACCGCCGCCCCTCGCACGCCCGAAGCCGCCACGGTCGTCTTCACCTCCTCCTTCCAGGCGACCTTCGCGCTCGGCGCGTTCCTCGGCGGACGCGTCGTCGACGCCTTCTCGGTCTCCACCGCGATGATCTGCGGCGGGCTGACCGCTCTCCTCATGGCGGTATCCCTATGGTCACTCACCCCATCCCGCTGAGTCGGCGCCCTGCATCCCCGCAACGGAGATCTGCGAACCGCGCACAGCGAGCAGATCGAGGAGTGGACCGGGGTGGCCTTCGAGCTGGCCCCCGAAATCGCCGCGACGTACGGTGTCAGCCCGTTCGCTTTGACGCGCGAGACGAGGGTGCGGGGAACCGGAGTGCTCGCATCGACGCCAGATCCCGCCGCCGGGTCTACGGCATGAGCGCCGCCGCGCCGACGCAGCAATAGGCCACAGCCTTGCGGCCGCGGACTGTCATCATGGTCATGTCGCCCTCTGGACGGGTGAGGGAGTCGACGAAAAGTCAGGACCTTCGACCCGAGGGCGCAGCCGTACCACCTGACCGGCTTTGATGCAGGCCTGGTTCCCCTGTATCAGCCGACTGCCTCGCTCCAGCCCTCGTCGAGCCTGGTCAGCAGCAGTTTCGCGCCGGGACGATGCCCACCGCCTCCGGACGGATCATCTGCGACACGCCGAAGCATGTCTGTGGCGTCGCGGACACGGTCCCACGGATATCCCACGACCGGCGACACGGGGCCGCTCAGGGTGGCGTGGCTGCGCAGCCCTGAAACGATCAAGGGCGCCTCGCCGAGAGGAAACCCCTGGTCAGACGCCGTTTCGGGTGGTTGACGGAGAGCGTGGTGTCCTGGTTCAGGACATCGGAAACCCCCGAACCCGTAGGTTCGAGGGTTTCCGATGTCCTGAGACATCACATGACGGAGAGCGTGGGATTCGAACCCACGAGGACTGTCACCAGCCCTAGCGGTTTTCAAGAGCGCTATCTTCCGAGGCACAGCAGGGCTTTTGACCAGGGAAGAAGCCTTAGCCCTCGTCTCACTCACCGAAGATCATCCCGCATATATCTCGCGCGACCGACCGAGCACCTTGGCGATGTGACGCCCGGCGACCTCCCTCTCGAACCGAAGATGATCGCTGGACATGGCAACCTTTGCCGAGGAGGCTAATTGCCATGTCAAGGAGAATCCTACTTGATCATCATCGATCAAATCGAACACAAGTTCGACTCAAGCCGGGCTACGCTTGGGCCCAGAGGGTGCAAGCATCGCGTAGCGACCCAAGCGTAGCCCGGCTGTCAAGGGCTAGGAGTGGATTCGGCTAGAAATCGGGCTATCAGCCTCTAGATGTGGCGTCGATCACCATTAGGCAACCTGCCGATAGGTGCAAAAGGCTCACAAAGAGCAACCAAGGCGTGGCATACTGCCACACGTAAAAGGGAGGAAGCGGCCGAAGCGACTCCCTCCCGTATGCCAAGGAGGATACCTCTTCTGATGCTTGATGACAACCAGCAGCATCACTACGCCGCAAGACGAATGCTTAGCTTCGCGGCTGCCGCAACTTCCTGGCACCGTAGGCTATGGCGGCTGGGCACGATGCTGGAGTTGTCCGAACTGCTTGAGGCAGTAGGCGCAAGAGCGCTAGGAGCACTCGCCGAACCTTCCGTGAAGTATCTGGGTGATGTGCTGGCGAAGAGGATTCATCGAGACCCGGGGCTGGGCTCTCCTCCCGAGCGTGGTCAGCTGATCAAGCATGTAAACAAAACCATGCAAGTAGATGGCCATGACTGGATTGCACTAAATCTCCTCCAACGGGAAAGTCGGCCTAAATATCTATCACGATGGGCAAATTACCTCAGAAACGAAGAAGCGGACTGTGAGCCAGCCGCCCGGGCGATCGTTAGCCACATATTGGACGAAGGGTACAGCCAAGAAGCAACACACAAATGGCTCACTTATCATATAAAATACAGCCAGACGAAGCTGACTCTTAGCGACCTATGCGAGGAAGCACAGAATCTCATTAATCGCCCCAGGGTAAGGTTTGATGTCTTAATCCCATTGATGGCTTGTCCACCTCTTCCTGAAGAAAGGCCGGCATGCTGGCTTGACTCATCGAAAACTGCAGAATGGCTTGCATATTGGTTTCCATCTTCCCCGAACATCAGGCAGTCAGGCGGACTCGTTCTAGAAATTGATGCCAAAGATAAATATTCGGCACTTAAGGAAGCGAACGGCGAGGTCGAAAGACTATCTGCTCGATTCCAGGTAGGCGCTCGCCAACGCCTGCAGTTTCATCCAACGCTTTACATGATTGGCGAGGCAGACCCCTTGGACTACATAGGGGGTCCACGTCGAGTAGAAGTGCATGCCCTCGAACGCACGAAAGAGGTCTTCCGCCTGCGCCTTGATTCTCAAATTGATGCAGCTCTTGAGCTACTACAACCCCTAGACCGCGGCACGCCCGCTGCGGCAATAGCTGGTAGCTGGGCTGCGCTAGAGACACTTCTGATAGGGCCTGGGGACACTTCTAACCGGGTAGTGGCCGCAACACGAATGGCTCGCATCGTCGCTTGCAGCTACGTCACTAGCGAACTACTTGCGCTCGCCCAAGCACATGCCAGCACTCGGGACGATGCGATCGCTAAAGAACTACGATCAATCAGCGATGACCAAGACAGGGCCATCCTAATCGAGAGGGCCATAAGGAGCGGAACCGTAACCGATTTCAAAAGTTCCGGAGCTCAAATTGCCCTTGCGCGCATTCGCACACTAATAGCCAACCCAAACGCATCTTTGCCTCGCATTGTCAGTCAACTGGAAGATGCTTTCCGTCGGCTATATAGGCAAAGAAACTTAATTGTTCATGCAGGTCAAATCGGGTCAGTGGCACTTGATGGGACACTACGTACCGTGTCTCCCCTTGTGGGAGCAGGGGTAGATCGCGTTGTCCAAGCTAGTGCATTGCATGGCATCCCACCTCTCATGTTTGCGGCTGCAATAGAAGTTCGCCTAGCGCAGAGTTCTTTTAGCGAAAAATGCCTATCTGAATTGTTTGACTATCGGGTATGACCCGAGAGGCTCAGTGTTCGAAGATAGAACCTTGGATGCCAGCTTGGGAGTCGACTGCTGGCATTGGTGACCTGAGCTGGGAAAACAGGGGCGCAGGTAGGTGGGGTGTAGTTCCCTGTGGATGACTGGCGCTCCCCGCCTGTTCTGGCATGGATCTGGAACGTGATCAAGGTGTTGTCCTACCGCCTTGTTACGCTGATGATCCTGGTCGCCCGGTGGGCCGGGGTTGAGGAACGAAACCCTGGACCGTCGATCGCCCCCGACCCCGTACGGTGATCATCCATCGCAAGGCGATCGTGGGGTGGTATGCGTGCGGTGACGCTTGGAGGCAGCCAAACCGCATTAGCAACTCGGATGTTGGCCGTCCGATGTGGGTAAACCTAGACCAACGCACCCAGTCGCTTCTCGATCACTGAGTGTAAACGGCCTCAGATGGGCTTGCCTGGGAGGAGTCAGCCTGCTGGCCTCCGCCTAGGCTGATGGCTGGCAAAGTGATGGGGCTTCTACCTCAGCCATCTAGGGTCTCTGCAAGCTACACCCGATCACCCCGGAGACTGGACGCCCCTGCTGGAGGCGTAGTTTAGGGCGCCATGAAGATCAATCTACAAGCCCAAGGGCACCATTAGCTTCAGCGCCGACCCCAATGATCAGATCATCTCATGAGGCTCATCTGTGCACGTGTGCCGGGAGAATGCGGGAAGATTATAGGGTGCCTGTGCCTGACATTCCACTCGCCTCAGATCGTGGCTACAGCGTTGTCTGGTTGGATGACGACGATCGCGAGACTGCCGCTCTGGAAGCTATAGCAGATGACGTTCACCGAATCCTTGGCGGTGTCGTCCGACTACTACTAAAGGGAGATCATCCCAACTTTTCCGAACAAGACAAGACGGCCGCGAAGCAGCTCATTGAACCACTTCTCTCTACGCGGAAGATCTCCCTTTATAGTTGGCGCTATGACGTTAACTGGACGATACAAGTGTTGCCGGAGTTCTTGGGAACGCTAAGCAAAGAACCCAATAAGAACATTCTCGATCTGGCCTTTCCGGAAGCCGTCAATCGCATATTTCCCGACGTCCCTTATAGAGAGCGTCTCGATGTTGAAAAGTTAGACTTCGAGGCGTACCGCGAACCTGAAGACGTTCCTCTAAACTGGCATCTCCTGCTACAACAAGCTATGCGAGGTGGAAATCAGGCGCGACGACCTCGCGAAGGTGCTCGCACACGTTCACAACCCATCACGATTCAGCCTCCAACCGAGGATAAGCTTACTTTTACGAATCAGGGCGAGCTGGCTGTGTATCGAGCACTCAAAGAGATACAGGCAAGCCTGCCACAGCATAAGACTATTGGAATTTACCCACTTCCCGGCGCGAGAGTGCTGAATAAGACGTTCGAGCCCGACATGCTCATCACATATAAAGGGCGCGCCGGGATAATCGAGATCGATGGCCCCAAACATCGAGGAAGAGCATCTGACGATCGAAGCAGAGATCGCCTTTTTACGAACGCCGGGGTCCTCTTCGTGGAGCGCCTCGGCGTTGAAGATATCTCAAACGCCGAAGAGCTCAACACGTTTCTTCGTATCTTCATCGAGCGCCTCGCTAAGCAGTAGCGGGTACATTCAGCGCTGATGACCGGAAGCTTGTCGGTTCATTGGTGGCGGTGCGGCCCTGGTGCGGCGGCTGAGGGGCTGGTACGGCGCACGGGTGGTGCGGTGGGCGGCCCGTGGTCCCGCCGCCGGCCGAGACCGGCGCCCACGCCGCACGCTCGGGCGGCGTTCGGGCGGCGGGCCGTGGGGGGGGGCGCCCCGCCCCCCGCCGCGTAATCAGATTAAAAAATAGGCAGAGAGAGCCA